>NZ_JAACSD010000021.1:0-112057 GCF_009994065.1 Shewanella vesiculosa | reverse complement strand
TTTCTCCTGTTGGTTTAGTCACCTTAAGCATACCGCTGATGCGGCTTGCTAGGGAGGAGGCTCAATGAGTATCAAGAAATTCAACAGGACTAAAAACAGCGGGCTGTTCGCTACGCTACCATTTTAGCCCGCTATTTTTAGCCCGTTAATTAGGCGTTATATTTCATGTGATTTTTAAGGACAAAGATGCCGGATACAAATAATCAATATTCATTCTTTCAGAAACTAATTTTAGATATTATTCCAAATTTCAAGTGGCCACTGCTGGTCTTGGTAATTTGGTTTTTAATGCCAGAAGATTTTGGAGAGAGTTTTAGTAAGTTTGCTAAAGACAATAATTTGAAAAAGCTCGGAATTGGGACAACCGTCATGGAGTTGGATCCAAATAAAAAAATAGAAGAGATTAAGATTGCTAATGAGAAAGCTAATACTACTGAAAATGTAGCAGAAGCTCTTAAAAATATTAGTAAAAAGGCTGATTCAGAATACAATAAAGAGCTTGAAAAATTAGCCGAATCTCTAGACTCTCTCACAGAACAGTCAGCCAAGATAGTTAATCAAAACTCCAAAATATTCGTTCCAAATGAGAATTTAGGCTTAAGTTTCAATGAAGGTAAAAAGCATACTTTTAATTTTGAAATATATAAAGGTGAAGAGCTATCGGTTGACATTTCCATTGGATTTGACTCTTTGCCATTTAAGTATGAGTTCGATTTGTGCGATCCATCCGGTTACTATAAAAATCTTAAATCAGTTAGCTTTGATCCAAATAGAGTAGTCACTGGCTTAGAATACAAAACTGATAAAGTTGATTGTAAAAGTGCTGTCACTGTAGCGCAGCTAAAAAGCGGTTCTTACATGTATGCTTACGACTTAAAAATATTAAATGGTTTTAATATTGCAAAGGCAGATGGTTTTGATGTTTTTCTTCCATTCACTTCGAATAAAGCTATTTCCAACGCTTTGTTCATACCGGGAAGTGATCCTGAAGTATCGAGTAAATACAGTAGAAATAAGTTAGTAGAGAGAACTTTAGTTTACGTCGAATAAAAATATAACAAACCGCTGTAGTCGGTCGCAAGCTCCCTGGGACAATAACACGTGGGCTCAGTCGCTTCGCTCCAAATTTTAGCCCACGTGTTATTGCCCCTAAGCGGGGCGTTAGGTACTTCTAGTGTTTAAGTGTAATTTTAAAGTTTTATTGATATCAATTATTGGAATGCCATTCATTGCATCAGCGCAAGATGATAAGTTGTGCGAACACTTAATTTCCTTTGCTAGCAAATCAAAAGTCGGTAAACCTTTAAAAGTTAAATTGATTAATGATTGGGCTAACTTCTCAAAGAGCTGTGAACATAATGAAACAGAGGAAGGTAAGGAGTTCTGTAATTACTTAATAAAAAACACTTCAACTGAACTTATGAATCTTAATTTATCAAGAGTACTGAGTTGTAGTGTAAATGATTTTAATTTTGGTAGTGTTCACCTAGATAAAATATCAGGTGAATTTTCAGTATTTGAAACACCTAGCTTAAACCAAGATATTACATTGAATATAAATTTCTCAATTGGCGATGATGTAATAAAGGACTTTATAGAAATCAACGCTGAAAATGAGCCTGTAGAATAAGTACCTAACAAGGCCATAAAGTAAACGGATACATAATAGTTGGCTGTGCTCGTTCCTCGCTATTTTAGCCAACTATTATTTAGCCGCTTATGGCGGCGTTAAATGTACAAGGAGTCAAAATGTATACCGGATATTGGATCGATGATAATTATATATGGGGACCAGAGGAATCTGGTAAATTTTGGATCGACGATAACTATATCTGGGGACCATACAATTCCGGAAAATGGTGGATAGACGACGGGTATATTTGGGGCCCTTCAGATAGTGGAACGTTTTGGATAGATGATGGCCATATCTACGGCCCATCAAAAACTTTGCCATGGCTTAAAAAATAAAATTTGGAGATCAAGGAATGACTGAGTGGGTTAATGTAAGGTCTACCGCGATTCGTCGTATTGGTTACGACTCATCAACTATGAAAATGTACATAGATTTTGAGGATAGTGACCCTGTTTATACTTTCTGTAATGTACCTAGAAATATCTTTCAAGAATTTATTAATTCTCGATCCAAGGGTCAGTATTATCATCGTTATATCAAGGATCGGTACGATTGCTAACGACTCAAACATTTAACAAGTCAATGTTGTTCGGCCCTATCGCGCCCGGACTCGCTGACGCTCGCCGCAAATTGAGGCGTTAATCCATAGAAATTTTAATCCTAAACTTACGAATTAGATTTGGAAACCTAACTCGTTTCTGTCCACAAATGCGTTATATGCTTTGCTTGAAAATGTACAAATTCAACCCTTAACTTGAGGCCGTTGAAGAAAATAGCGTGAGCTGGCCATGGATGTCCCGCTAGCTTTCGAGGTACAGGGACGCCCCATCGGAAGCGTTAGCATTTTCGAATAAGGTCGAAGACGGCTACAAATACGGTTTAAAGCTGGATAAATTTCCGTGGCAATTTTTTCGCTGCTGTTGTTTGGTTAAATAGCGAAAATGTTGCCGGAACGGCAGGGGTGATCCAAGAGGGGATTGCTGTTGATTCCCTTTTGGCCCGTGCAGGGTGGAACCTTGCGATCTTAAGCGTTAGTGGCCGCAGGCCATATCTTAAAGCAACGTTTGTCTAAAAAATGAGTTCGCCTCAGCTTACAAATGTGTAAATTCAACCTTGAACTTGGAGTCGTTGAAGAAAATGCATATAGCATTATGTTAAGTAAAAGGTACCTAAAAATGTATATATGGTATCGATCAAGTCCAATAAGTGATTTACACTTTCTAAAACCGCGCACAGATAAATACTAAAACATTATTTTTTTATGGATATTTTATAATGGATATGACTCAAAAAGAAGTTGCAGTTATTAAAGCTGCGATTAAATCACGAAACAAAAGTAGACTGTTCCAGCCTGTGTTATTCGCTATTTTGGTCGTTATGTTGTTGGCTATGCTTTTTGGCTCATTGTCAGGTGATGAGTTTACTTATGTGGCAATCCCATTGGTTTTTCTGACAATTATGTTGCCACAATTAGGTGGTTCTCCAAAATATAATGAGCTAGTCGATATACTGGAAAAGCAATTACCCCAAAACGACACAATGGAAAACATTTTGTCTCAAGAATTAAATAAGATACAAGCTAATCAAAAAGCCAAATAACTGTAGTTTTTGGGAATGCTTGTTTTAGCTATTTGTCGTTTACTTATTTTTGGCGTCAAACCAAGTTGAATGGGTTTGTTGGCAAAGTAAATCAGTATGTCTCGATTTAGAAATTTAGTGTGGTCAGAGTAAACTTTTATAAAAAGTAAATTGAAACATTGGCTTCTCTAAAATGCTTCTGCCTATAAATGACTTAGATACCTCAGCTTGAAATGTACAAATTCAACCCTTAACTTGAGGCCGTTGAAGAAAATAGCGTGAGCTGGCCATGGATGGCCCGCTAGCTTTCGCGGTACAGGATGTACCATCGGAAGCGTTAGCATTTTCGAATAAGGCCGAGGCGGTCTACAAATGCAGGTCAAAGCTAACCCCATGGCGACCTTTTCGCTGTTTGAAAATGTTGCGGGGCGGCTGGGAGTTCCAAGAGGGAACAGCCGTTAGTTTCCTCTTGGTCTGGTGTGGGCGAAGCGCCACGACGTTAGTGGCCGCAGGCCATAAGTACAAAAGTACAAAGCAAAACAAACACCTGGATCCCGGCTCAAAAGCACTACCGGGACGACGAGAAAACTGTTAATAAGATAATCCCCCGCTATACATAAAACAAAGTGTCCGCTCGGACACTTTCTCAATGACCGGACAGTTTATACATCTGTCCGCGGACACTTTTAGAGTGTTCGGTTATCTTTTTAAATACTTATCATTATGAAAAATAACAATAAATAACTATTGGCATGGCTTGTGCTTTATCTTGGTATAAATGTGAAGTTGTGGGTGCGGTTTGTGCGTACCTAAGGAACTAAGATGATTAAAGACACAAGTAGCCAAGATACTGTTATTGCGCCTAAGTTAGGTCGTAAGTTGCGCTTACCCTTAATTATAGGTGGCGGTGCAATATTGATGAGTGCATTGGTGTGGGCGAGTTTGGGCCATGACAGTTCGGTGCGTTCAGTTGATGGCGCTGAATTACGCTTAGCAACGATCACTCGTGGAACCTTAGTTCGTGATATAGCCACTACCGGTAAAATAGTGGCTGCTAATGCGCCGATTTTATATAGCACCGAAGAAGGTGTGGTGACTTTACTGAGCCAACCAGGTGATGAAGTTGAGCAAGGACAGGTAGTCGCTAAAATTGAGAGCCCACGTTTGCAAAGTGAATTACAACAACAGCAGTCGATGCTTGAAGGGATGCAGGGCAGTTTAGAACGTGCCAAGTTAGACGCCCGCCGCGAGCAACTTCGTGTCAGTCAGATTTTAGACATGGCGACAGTGGATTTAGAAGCTGCGGATCGTGAAAGCCGTCGTGGCGATCAATTGATTGAGTCGAGTTTGATCAGCAAAATCGATTTTGAAAAAAGCAAAGATGATTTACACAAAGCTAAATTACTGCATAAGCATGCCCAGCAAGAAGTTGAGTTAATGCGCGATACCCTGAGTTTTGAAATTAAAAACCGTACTCTTGAAGTACAACGTCAAGATTTGGTGGTGAGAGAGTTAACTCGTCAAGCCAATGCTCTGAATATTATTGCTCCGGTTAGCGGCATTATTGGTAACTGGCTGGTGGAGCAAAAAGCCCGTATCGGTCCGAGCCAGCCAATGCTAACTGTGGTCGACTTAACCGCCTTTGAAGCAGAGCTTGCGGTGCCAGAATCTTATGCCGATGAGTTGGGCTTGGGAATGGATGTTGAGTTGAGTTTTGGTAGCGTTAATGTGGTTGGCCAATTGTCGTCAATTTCACCTGAGGTGCGTAACCGCGAAGTGACTGCCCGAGTGCGTTTTGCAGACAGCAACACCTTATCATTACGTCAAAACCAGCGTTTATCTGCCCGAGTATTACTGGAAAACAGACCCAATGTGTTGATAGTAAAACGCGGTGATTTTCTCAATCTTGGCGGTGAAGTAGCCTATCAAGTGAATGATGCGGTTGCTCATAAGAAAACCGTCAAACTGGGGGCACGCAGTATGAGCCAAGTTGAAGTGATTGAAGGCGGTGACGAAGGGGATGTTTGGGTGATATCAGGTACCGAAAGCTTTAAAAATGAACCTAATATTCAGATCCGCTAAGCAAGTCTGCAACTAAGTTAATGACTTAAGCACATAACGAAACACTCAACTGAGTAAGGACATTCAATGACTTTTATTCAACGTAGACAGCTTATCGCACTCGCTGCTTTATTTGTTCTCGCAATAGCTGTGAGTTATCGCATTGATAATCATACCGATTGGTTATCGGTGAGTTTGCAGTTAATTGACATGAGCAGCCAGGTTTCAACTCGGCTAACGGGGGTCAATCCGGCCGTTCGCTTGCATATTGATATTAGCGACATGGTCAACATTAAGCTGCTGTTTTAGCCTCGGCTAGCGGGTACTGTCGCTGGCAGCACTAATCAAATCAGCGACCACGACATATCACCTAAACCGATAATAACAACACTCATAGCATTAAAAAAAGCATTAAAAAAACAGTATTCAGATTAGTAAGATTCACATTATCAGCCATAAGCGCTGGGATGCGACAACCGAATTAACCAAGGAAGCCATTATGTTATCCATGAAAAACATCAGTAAAGTATTCAAAACCGATTTAGTTGAAACCCATGCGCTACGTGACTTTAATCTGGAAGTGAATGAAGGTGAGTTTGTGGCAGTGACGGGCCCATCAGGCTCAGGTAAAACCACTTTTTTGAATATTGCCGGTTTACTTGAAGGGTTTTCATCTGGGCAATACAGTCTTGATGGCGTCAATGTATCGAATTTAAGCGATAACAAAAGTGCCAAAGTGCGTAATGAAAAAATTGGCTTTATATTTCAGGGGTTTAATTTAATTCCTGATCTCAATTTAGCCGAAAACGTCGAAGTACCATTACGCTATCGCGGTATGAATGCCAGTGAGCGTAAGCGTCGAGTCGAGTCAGCATTAGAGCAAGTGGGTTTAGGTGCGCGAATGAAGCACTTACCGACACAATTATCGGGTGGACAACAGCAACGCGTAGCGATTGCGCGAGCATTAGCGGGCGAACCTCGATTTTTATTAGCCGATGAACCTACCGGTAATTTAGACAGCTTAATGGCGCGTCAGGTGATGGAGCTGCTTGAGAATATTAATCAACAAGGCACCACCATTATTATGGTGACTCACGACTCCGAACTTGCACGTCGCGCGCAGCGCAATATTCAAATTGTCGATGGCCAAGTATGTGACTTTTCCATGTATCAACAAGCTGCTACAGGCACGCGATAATCGCATAAGGGGAATATTATGTTTTTTTACTATTGCGATTTAGCATGGCGAAGCATACGTAAAACGCCGATGTTATCGATGTTAATGGTGTTAGCCATCTCGATTGGGATTGGTATTACCATCACCACGTTAAATGTCTATAAAACCATGTCTTATAATCCGGCAGGTGATCGCAGTGAAGTGATTAACTCGGTACAGTTGTGGAGCCAAGGATTGGATACGTGGGATGAGTTTATTGCCAATATTACTTATATCGATGCGATGAATTTGCGTAATAACGATGAGTTAAGCCTTAAAGCTGCCAGTTATCGTACTGGGTTAGCTTTGCAGTCTGATAACCCAAAGATTGAACCAGTATTGCAAAGTGTGCGAGTTACCGACAGAGACTTTTTTAGGATTTTCTCGGTACCATTTTTATATGGCAGTTACTGGGATGCCAGCGTTGATTTACGCCCAGCTTACCAAGTTGTCATTAGCCAAAAGTTAAATTTACGCTTTTTTGAAGGCAAAAACAGTGTGGGTAAAACGGTGTTTTTAGATCGTAAGCCTTATCAGATTGTGGGGGTGATTGAAGATTGGAATCCACAGCCTAAATATTACGATCCAACTAATGGCGCATTTAATGATGCTGAAGAAATATTTATTCCTTTTTCGTTAACCGAACAAGAAGAGTTTGATGTGTGGGGCAATACCAGTGGTTGGAGATTTGAACCCATGCTCACTTACAAGGATCGATTAACGTCAGAAAAAGTGTGGATTCAATTTTGGACCGAACTCAAAACCGATGAGCAAAAACAAAGTTATTTAGCTTGGTTAATCCGTTATGTCGAGCAACAAAGAGCCATTGGCCGCTTTACTGATACGGCTAAAACCGCTGGCGAATCAGTGCAAATTAGCGATATCAGCAAATGGCTTGAAGATAATGAAGTGGTGCCCAAAGATAACAAAATATTAGTCGGTTTAAGCTTACTGTTTTTAAGCGTTTGCTTAGTCAATATTCTCGGTTTATTGCTGACTAAATTTTTAAAGCGTGCGCCTGAGGTGGGGGTCCGTCGTGCGATTGGCGCTAGCCGTGGACAGATTTTTAGCCAGTACATGGTCGAAGTGGGCATGATTGGCTTTATTGGTGGGGTCGTCGGGTTGTTATGGGCATGGGGTTCGTTAACGGCGCTACACAGCTATTTTTCAGTGGACCAAAGTGTCACTGGGCTTGATCTCAGTATGTGGTTTATCACCCCAATTATCGCTATTTCAACGGCGATATTGGCAGGGGTTTATCCTGCATGGGTGGTGTGCCGCACTAAACCCAGCGTGTATTTAAAAGCCCAATAACGGATTATAAACAAGGACATCACCATGCTACATATCAAACCGATTTTATCCAGTTTACTGCGCAGTAAAAGCGCGCCGGTTTTATTGCTATTACAGATCATTTTGTCTGTTGCGATTGTCGCCAATGCTAGCTTTATTATTAACGAGCGTTTGTCGTTAATGCAGCGTGAGTCGGGCTATGCAGAAGATCAAATACTCACATTCAGTGTTTATAACTTCGACCCAGCCGTTGATAATCTTAAGCAAAATGAGGTTGATCAACAGATTTTACGTTCACTTCCTAATGTTATTGATGCCAGTTCTAGCAATATGTTGCCCTTAAGTGACAGTGGTTGGATGGATCGCTATGTTGACAGCCCAAATGAAGATACGGCCAAAAGCACTCCAGGTTTTGCATTTTACTTGGGTAATGAGCATTTGCTCAATGTGATGGGCGCTAAGTTAATTGCCGGACGCAACTTTACGGCAGATGAAATTAATACCAGCTTGAGTGATAGCGGCATGCTGGCGCTAGTGTCGCAACCTTTAGCTAAAGCCTTTTGGGGGGATGAATCGCCGCTGGGTAAAACCATGTATCAAGGAGAGCAAAGTGTTACCATTATTGGCGTGGTTGATAAACTGCAAGGGGCTTGGGTTGATAACAAGAACTTTGAATACAGCGTGATCCAAAATATTGATTTTGGCGGCAACAGCAGTAATAAATCTTATATGGTACGGGCATTACCTGAACACATCCCCGCGTTAGAAAACGCTATCCGAAAAGCCCTGCATGCTGAAAATCCCAATCGGGTTTTTGATAACTTTCAAACTCTGAGTGAAATCAGAAACCTGACTTACAGTAACCACCGTTTAATGGCAACCGTATTAAGTATTATGGTGGTGTTATTGCTACTCATTACTGCGCTAGGATTAACGGGTATGGTGATGTTTAATATTCAACGTCGCACCAAACAAATCGGCACTCGCCGTGCATTGGGAGCTCGTAAGCGTGACATCATTGAATATTTTATGGTTGAAAACTATCTGATTTGTATTGTCGGTGGTGTTATTGGCGGTATGTTATCACTTGTATTGGGACAGCAATTAATGAAACTGTATAGCTTACCAATGGTGCCGGTAGTTTATCCGATAGCATCTGTGGTTGGCTTACTGATAGTTACCACACTAGCGGTTATTATTCCCGCGGCTAAAGCGGCCAATATTTCACCGGCGATGGCGACGCGCAGTGTCTAGAGTCATGCTGATTTTATTCGCAATCTAGTTAGCTTTGCGCTAGCGTGCTAGGCTAGCAAAGGTGCTCAATCGACATCGCGTTTTGGAGTTTAACCAATGAGAATTACATTATAGTAATGGATAATATTTTAATTGTTGACGACAACCATGCCATTTGCCAAGCCCTTGCGCTGATGATTGAACTGCATGGCTATCAGGCTATTTTTTGTCACACGCCAGAAGCTGCAGTTGAGATTGTCACTCATAAAGAGATCTGCTTGGTGATCCAAGACATGAACTTCAGCCGTGATACCACTTCGGGTGAAGAGGGCAAACAGTTGTTTTATGGTTTACGTAAATTACAGCCTAATTTACCGATTATTTTAATGACCGCTTGGACTCAACTTGAAACTGCTGTTGAACTGGTTAAAGCGGGCGCGGCTGATTACATGGGTAAACCCTGGGATGACGCCAAGCTGCTCAATAGCATTAGCAACTTATTATCTATTTATCGATTATCACAACAAAATAGCCAATTAAGTCGCATACACAGCGAACGGATGTCGGCTATTAATGGTGCTGATTTATGTGGGCTAGTATTTGGTAGTGGTGCGATGCAGCGCTGCGTTGATTTGGCGTTACAAGTGGCACGTTCTGATGTGTCGGTAATGATCACTGGCCCAAATGGCGCGGGTAAAGACAAAATAGCCGATATTTTGCAGGCTAATTCGCCATTAAAAGATAAACCTTTTATTAAGGTCAACATTGGCGCTTTGCCGCTAGATTTATTAGAGGCTGAGCTATTTGGCGCAGAAGCCGGCGCCTTTACGGGGGCCAATAAAACTCGTATGGGCCGTTTTGAAGCGGCTGATGGTGGCACGTTATTTTTAGATGAAATAGGCAATTTGCCTTTGTCTGGTCAAGTGAAGTTATTGCGAGTGCTGCAAACGGGTGAGTTTGAACGTTTAGGTAGCCATCAAACTCGTAAAGTCAATGTACGGGTAATTAGTGCCACCAACGCCGATTTAGCCGATGACATTCTCAATGGGCGATTTCGTGAAGATTTGTTTTACCGTTTAAATGTGATTGAACTGAGCGTACCACCATTACATCAACGCCAAGATGATATTTTACCCTTAGTGAAACATTTTATTGGCACTAACTTTAGTCTTGATAAAACGACCCAGCAGGCGTTACTTAATCATTGTTGGTCAGGTAATGTACGTGAATTAGAAAACGCCTGTAAACGAGCGGTATTACTGGCAAAATCTGCCCAGCTTACTCTGCACGACTTTGGCTTGAACCCGAACACGGCTAATCAAGTGGCTGCGGTTTCAAGACTGCATCATTCAAGTGAAGCTGTTAAAAATCAATATTTTGTTAATGATGCTCTTGAGCAGAATGAGTCAGATGATGCCAGTGCGGGTCTTATTTTTGAGCCTGATAAACAACAGATAGAAGCTGCATTAACCCAATATAATGGCGTTATTGCCAGAGTGGCTAAATCGTTTGGCTTAAGCAGGCAAGCCCTGTATCGGCGGATGGAAAAATACGCGATTAGAGTCACTAAGCCATGATGTTATCGTTACGCACTAAAGTCGTGTTAAGCAACATGTTAAGCTGCCTTTTGGCCGCAATGGCAGGGGCTTTAGTGTGGCTGACATTAGGTGATAACTCGCTATGGTTGGCTGTGCTACTAATGTTGGCTGTGTGCTACTTTTGCAGTATGTGGCTTACCAAGCGCTTAAGTGACAGCCTGCAAGCGTTAGAAATCGGCTTATTGAACTTTAAAGACAACGACTTTAGTGTGTCGCTGCATCCTTATGGTGAGCCGCAACTTGATGCTTTGGTGAGTTTATACAATCAAGCATCGGCAAAACTGCGCAGCGAACGACAATTTATTTATCAGCGCGAGTTAATGCTCGATAAAGTGATTCAAAATTCGCCAAATGTGATGTTATTAGTTGATGACTCTCAGCGAGTTATTTATGCCAATGGCGCGGCAAGACATTTGTTCAATCATGGCGTTAAAGTTGAAGGTATGTTGTTACCTGAACTGATTGCGATATTGCCAGAAGCACTTAAAACGGCATTAAATAGTGAGCAAGAAGGGCTGTTTTCGATGGGCAGCAGCTCAGGCGATAGTATCGATGAAAATGATGTTGAAACCTGGCATATTTCCCGCGGTCGCTTTACCCAAAATAATCAGCAACATCATTTAATTTTACTTAAACAACTCACTAAAGAGCTTAATCGCCAAGAAGTCGCCGTGTGGAAAAAGGTGATCCGCATTATCAGCCATGAGCTCAATAATTCAGTGGCTCCTATCGCTTCTATGGTTAACTCTGGTAGGTTTTTAACTCAACATTTAGACAATACTAAGCTGCAACTGATTTTTGATACTATTGAAAATCGCACCAGTCATTTAAGTCAGTTTATTTCTCATTACGCCCAGTTTGCTAAGTTACCTTTACCACAAAAACAGCTAATTGATTGGCCTAAGATTACCCAACAGCTGGCGCAGCAATATCCGTTTCAGGTGTTATCGGCTCTGCCGCAAATACCGATTAAGCTTGATTCGGTTCAACTTGAACAAGTACTGATTAACTTACTTAAAAATGCCCATGAATCAGGTGCAGATGCCGATACTGTTGCGCTGATTTTTGAAGATATTACCCATCCAGTTGCTGGTTTATTGATAAAAGTGAATGATCAAGGTTCGGGGATGTCTAGCGAAGTATTGTCGCAGGCACTGTTGCCCTTTTATTCTACTAAGCAGTCTGGTACTGGCATTGGTTTACCCTTATGCCGGGAAATCATTGAAGCTCACGGTGGCCGAATTAGCCTGCAAAGTCGCCCGGAAGGGGGCTTAAGTGTCAAAGTCTGGTTACCTGCTCAACAGAGTTAATAGGCGTTAGCGACTTACTGTTCAGATGGATGTTTATGTCATCACGCTAATGACTCAGCCGTTGATTCATTAAGCTTAACGTTTGCCCCTAACAATCGATCTCAGTGGAAAACAGTTTCAGGTAACCGTCAAGACAAGTGACTGAAATCTTGTGGATGTGTTAACTTACGATGGCGTAATAAGACGAGGTAAGTTGACTATTTTATCGATAGCATTGACTTGATAATACTAATAACTAATAAAAAGGACAGATTATGCAGACGATACTGATATGTTTATTGATTGCGATGTTATTGCCTTATGTGGCAAAAGTACCGTTAGCAATGGCAATGGCTAAATTGGGCAAATATGACAATAACCATCCGCGGTCGCAGCAAGCTCAGTTAACCGGATACGGTGCACGAGCGGCTGCTGGGCATCAAAATGCGTTTGAGTCGTTAATCATTTTTGGTATTGCTGTGTTAACGGCGTTAATCACTAATAATGTTACTGATATGGTTGCGTTATTAGCGATTGTGCATGTGGTCGCGCGGTTGGTTTACCATGTGATGTATTTATTGAATTATGGCACCATGCGATCATTGACTTGGTTTGTTGGGATTGGTGCATCGATTGGCATATTTTGCCAAGCATTTTAAATTTGAATCACCGATAAAAAAACGCCATAAAGGCGTTTTTTTATCGCGTTAGTTGATACTTTCACGATAGCGATAATATTTAGCGATAATATTGTTTAATCTAGGCTAGTAACCCGTTCATAGCCCATTTCAGTTAACTGGTCGTTCACACAGTCTAATAAAAACGATCCAACCTCAGATTCAGGTAGTTGATCTTCAACTGCAATTTGCTTACAAGCATCTTTTAAAGACACCACATCTTTTATTGGTGCTTGAGGAAGGGCAGCTGCACTAAAACTGATTGCTATGCTGCTGATGAATATTGCAGCTAATGTGGTTAGGGTAATACGGGATGCTTGCATGGGTGTTCCTTCTTGGGAGAACTTTATTATTTCGACAAATACTACTGTAGCTTAGTTCCCTTGGATAGGGTTATTTAAGGGCTTTTTATGATTTTATATGCAAAATGTATGGGATTGATATGACAGGGTTACTGACTGAAATCAAAAATTGTCAGCTTTGTGCTTCTAGCTTAGTTAATGGTGTGCGTCCTGTGGTGCAAATCGATCCCCAAGCGAGAATTTTGATCATTGGTCAAGCCCCTGGTCGCAAGGTACATCAGTCGGGGATCCCATTTGACGATGCCAGTGGCGACAGATTACGCCAATGGTTAGGCATCACCCGAGAGGTGTTTTACGATGCGAAGCAAATCGCTATCATGCCGATGGGCTTTTGCTTTCCTGGGAGCTATAGCGGTAAGGGCCCGTCTGGCGATTTACCGCCAAGACCTGAGTGCGCGCCTAAATGGCATAGTCTGTTGTTAGCGCAACTCGTAAATGTAAAGTTGATCTTGCTGGTGGGCCAATATGCACAGCAGTACTACTTAAGCGATAAACCGAAAACCTTAACCGAAACCGTACTGCAATGGCGCACCTTTGGGCCATGTTACATTCCACTTCCACATCCTAGCCCGCGTAATAATATTTGGCTGAGCCGTAATCCATGGTTTGAGGCTGAGTTACTGAGCGATATTCGTCAACGGGTGGCGATTGCGCGAGCGTAATCGCCAAGTTATTTATTGCTGGAATTGTGCCTAAACTATTGTTTATTTATGATAAAATCAATGGCGCTTTTATCTAGACAGCGCTTAGATAAATAAGTAGTGGTTTTTTCGAGCTTTATTAATAAACCGCTATCCGTTTCAGTAATCCGATAAATATCAGTCCATAAAATCTGTTGATTTACATGCAGCGACTGACTGTTGATGCCTTTATCATCGATGGTCAGACTGACATGTTCTCCTGCCGCTTTACTCATCATTTGACGCCATAACCACCAGGTTTTATTAAAGCGAATACTTAAAAATTCAACAACCGCTAAACCAATGAAAAAGTAGCCTAAATAGTAGGTTTCTTTGGTGCTCATGGCCGCAGAACTGATAGCGTCGAGCATTAAAATTGCCAAACCAATCAGTGCAAACACAGCGGTTTTAATAAAACGTTTTGGTGACGGATTGGGATTAACTGATTGCTGATAGCATTCTTCAAAGTACGACTTATCGAGTACATATTCAGCAGTATAACGAAAGGCTTGTGACATGATGACCTAATGAACGGCAGTTGATGGGCATGATTATCGCATAGTCATCTGTTTGCTCAAAGTATGCTTAAGGGTGAAATAGGTGGGCCATGGCGGTTAAGCCGCTCATGACCCAGTAAATCAACATTATTGAATCATATTCTTATCTACTTACTAGCTTGTAAGCCTTGCTATTGTTTGGCGGTAATCGCTTGCATTAATGTTGCCGACAATTGCTGCTGTTGTTCTGGGGTTAATTGTTGATCGTCTTTATTGGATAATAAAAACACATTGTCTGCACGTTCGCCGACCGTACTGATGGTGGCAGAATGAATATTTAAATCCAATTCCCTGAACGCACTGGCAATTTGTTCCATAAATTCACTAGTGTCTAGTGCGGATACATTAACCAAACTACGAGTCGATTTGCGTGAATGCAAAAATTCGATGTTAGGTTGATTATCAAAACTTTGATGCCGTCTGGACTGACGCTTTTTCGACAAAGTAATGCCCTGATCAAGTACTTGATGTAACTTATCAATAACTTGTTTGCGGCGTTGCTCGCTAGTGATGGGTTTTTCGTCGAAGTCGAGTACCTTAAATGACTCGACCACATAGCCATCTTTGGTGCGGGCAATTTGTGCTTGTTTAACCGAAATGCGTAATGTTGCTAAGGTATTGAATAATTTTACAAATAAGCCGTGGCGGTCTTTGGTGTAAACAAACACATCACTGCAGCCTTTTACCACCACATCGTCGAGTAAAATAAGGGTGTTGTATTGATTATCTGTCGCTGGCGCAAGATCGTGATTAATCATTGCTTGGGTATAGCGGGCGATATCATCAGCTTCGGCATTACTGAAAAAGGCGATAGGCAATCGACGCCATAATTTTTTAATCTCTTCGCTGTTGTTTTCATCAACCAATAAATTGAGCGCTTCTTGTTTGTGCTCTCGCACTAAGGTTCGCAGTTGCAGAATATTTTCAAAACCACTTCGAAGTGCTTTGCGGGTGACAAAATATAAGTCTTTTAGCAGTGATGCTTTCCAGTCATTCCACAGATCATCATTGGTTGCCTGAATATCTGCAATGGTAAGGCAATATAGAGCATCTAAACGGGCTAATGTGCCGACTTTTTTGGCAAAAGCATTGACCACTTCAGGATCGTAGATGTCCATGCGCTGTGAGGTAATAGACATTAATAAATGATGTTCTACTAACCAGCAAATGAGTCTTTCTTGTGAGGCTTTTAAACCATGGAACTTGGCGAATAAACTGGCATCGACAGCGCCTAATTCACTATGATCTCCGCCGCGTCCTTTGGCTAAATCATGGAATAATGCGGCAAACAAGAGTGTCGATTTATTGGACATTTTTTGATAAATATCAGCTGCTAATGTGAGATCTTTATCTAAGGTTTTGATGTCGTGGCCGTAAGTGTAAATATTTTTAAGCACTTTGTGGGTGTGTTCATCAACAGTATAGGCATGGAACAAATCAAACTGCATCTGGCCAACGACTTCACGCCATTGCGGCAAATAAGACGCTAAAATACCGTGCTGATGCATTAAGGTAATCGCCAGTCCCATGCCTTGAGGGTGAACAAATATCGCTTTAAATTGTTCACGACACAGCTGAAAGTCTTGTAAGTCGCCCATTAAGCGGCGTCTCACTTGGCGCAGTGAACGTAGCGTTTCTGCGGTAATCCCGATAATTTTGTCGTGATGAATCGCGATAAATTCAAATAACGCCATAATCTGGGTGCGATCGATAAACACGGTTTCATCTCGAACATGAATGTATTTATCGACAATTTCAAAATTCTCGTTAATCACAATAATGTGTGGATTGAGCTCTGGAATAATTTCTCGCTGGAAATAGGCCATTAAAATTTTGTTTAATTCGCCGATGCGCTTCATGGCGCGAAACAGCTGGCGCATCATTTTTTCGATAGCAATATTGCCGCTTTCGCCGATGGGCATACCATCACCAAAACCCATTAATTTTGCCACTTCAGCTTGGTATTGCAACAACAAACGATTTTCACCACGCTGGGCTGATTGATGCAAGGCAAAGCGCACCCTAAATAAAAAGTGTTGGCATTCCATTAATTCAGCATATTCATCATTGGTTAAAAAACCAAAGCGTCGAAGTGATTGCATGCTGGATACGCCGAAATGCTTGCGAGCAACCCAGGTAAGGGTTTGAATATCGCGCATTCCCCCAGGGCTGGTTTTAAGGTTGGGCTCAATGCTGTATGAGGTACCTTGTGCTTTGGCATGACGCTCTTGCTGTTCACTGAGTTTGGCATTAAAAAATGTTTGGCTTTGCCATAACTCTTGGCCGTAAAGGGCATTGAGAACTTGTTGCTGATGGTGATGGTTACCGGATAAATGGCGGATTTCCAGTAAACTGGTTGCAATGGTTACGTCGTCTTTACAGGCTTGATATGTGTCGTCTAAGCTGCGAACTGCGTGACCTAAATCAAGGTTTACATCCCATAGTTGGGTAAGGAATTGGCTGATAGCGGCCGCTTCCTTAGGTGTTAATTGGCCATCATGGATAACACAAATATCGATATCGGAGAAAGGGTGTAAGGTTTGGCGGCCATAACCACCAACAGCATTAAGCGATATACGCGCAGGGTCTAATTCGAAGGGGTGCCAGAGTTGGCATAATAGAGCATCGAAAAACTGCGATCGCTTATTCAAGGTGTCGTTAATGGCACTCTGAAAAATGTTATCTTGTAAATGTTGATCCAGTGACTTAATCGCCTGTTTTAATTCGGCGCTAGTCATATCTGAGCGCAAAACTGTACTAGCAGGTTGCGAAAGCATGTTACTCCTTAATGTTTTTGCCTTTTAACAGAATAAGGTATTCTTAAACAAATTGGTATCATTCTATATTGGTGAAGTTTTATGGTGTCTAAACGAGGTCGACTCGATCAATTTATTGCTGGCACGTTACAGATCCCTAAAAAAGCCGTGCGCGAACTATTAATCAACAATAAAGTGCGTGTTGATGGTCAATTTGCTAAGTCACTAGATTTACAAATTGATGAGTTTACTCATATTGAGTGTAATGGTGTGGTGCTACGTCATTATCAAAAACGCTACTATATGCTTAATAAGCCTGACGGAGTGGTCAGTGCCACGATTGACGATAAGCATCCGACGGCATTGGGGCTAATGACGGGCATTAATACTGAGATGCTGCATATAGCTGGGCGATTAGATTTACATTCTACTGGGTTATTATTGCTCACCAATGACGCTAAATGGTCGGAGGCTTTGATGGCTCCAGATCATAAAGTCGACAAAAAGTACTTAGTCACCTTAGCCAATCCGCTGGATCAAGCATATGTTGAGGCCTTTGCGAATGGGATGTATTTTGAGTATGAAAATATCACTACGTTACCGGCACAATTGATGCTTTTATCTAGTCATCAAGCTCGAGTAGTGTTGCGTGAAGGTAAGTACCATCAAATTAAACGTATGTTTGGTCGTTTTCGTAATCCGGTAGTTGCGCTACATCGCGAATCTGTGGGCGATATTGTGCTGGATCACACTTTGTTAGCTGGCGAGTTTCGTGCATTAACAAAAGCTGAAGTTGATAGCGTTTTTCAGCACTAGATCAATTTTTATTATTTGAATACATGTTAATTTAATCGCCTCATTACAGCAGATTAGGTGATATGTGGATATTCAAGCATTAAAAAAAGTCAGCGAATTAGACGTATTTAGTTTGTTGGTGTTTAAGCTTATTTACGAGACAGGCTTTGCTAACTTTGCCGCCAAAGAGCTTGCGGTATCTGCACCTAAAATTAGTCGATGTTTAACATCGTTAAGAGTGATTTTTAATGATGAGTTGTTTTTTCGTCGCCAACAGGGATTAAAACCAACTCCATTAGCTGAGCGCTTGTATCAGCCAGTATGTCAATTGTGTGACATGGTAAGTAAAATTGAGCGTGTGGCAGATGAAAGTCAAAATCACCATCAAATGCCCATTCTACATATCGCTGTCTCGCCCAGTATTATTACCAGCGTTGCCATAGCACTCAGTAAATTGCCTCGTAATGTTATCGGTAAGGTGAGCCTTCATAGCTGGCAAGTTGACACCGAAGAGTTGATTTATAATGGTGAGCTCGATTTTGGCATTGGCTTTGATACTCAGAATGCTCATGGCCTAGAGGCTTCCCCAATTGCCAATGTGAAGTCTTTTTGTGTAGTGGGTAACGTTAACCATGAATTTTGGACTAGTGTTGACGAGATTAAATTAGAAAATATCATTCAACATTCAATTGTGTATTTAAGTTGCAAAGGCTTTAACTGCCGTATTGATCCTTTGGAGCTTTATTGTCAAACCCACGGGTTGTTCATCGAAGATATAGAGTGCGTCGCTAAGCTAGAGGATTGGTATTGGCACATGCTCACCATGGACAGTTTGGCGATAACGATTTGCAATGAAGGTTCGTTTGCACAGCAAATTCCACAACTGCGAGTAGAGAAACTACCCGACAGTGAATTTAATAAGCTTAACAGCGTTATGGCGATGCCAAGTTATTGTTTAATTGAGCGTGCAGAGCATTATCGTCGTTACTCGTTAGAGACCAAGCAAATGATAATTGATATCACTAAGTCATTGTTGATATAAGTATTTATCATTTTATGAAATAAGATCCAGCATGATTAACGTGTGATCTGGATCTTTTTTATATATTAACGAGTAAATTCAATGTGTTACGGTTTTTTATTTATCCTCTTATCTTCATTTGTATTTTACTCACCCTCAACTACCTCTTTATGGTTACATAATCTGTAATTGGCAGTTTCGTTTTTATGGATACTCAAAACTAAAATTATCGATTCCTGTTAACGAATTTGCAACCAAGCTTCACAGGTTTGTTACAGCGCGCGGGTGTTTTGTTCTATTTCCCTATACTTTATAAGTGTAAAACCTACAAATTTAAATCGGGGGATTTAAAATGAAAAAATATAATAGAACCTTACTTGCTGCAGCGTTTATTGCTGCATTGGGTGTGACAGGTTGTGGATCTGATGGCAGTGATGGTGCCCAAGGTGAAGCAGGTACTCCTGGAGCACCGGGTGCTGATGGAACTCCGGGCACACCAGCTGGTTCGGTCGTTACAACAGTTGAAAATGCCTATGACTTTACCTTAACACTGGCTCCTACAGATATTGTAGTAGTAGGTACAGATCCTTTTAGCCTCAAATTTACTGCAACAGGTAAAGGAAGTGGCGGAGCGGACGTTCCATATTCAGGACTCGAGAGAGTAGCGTTATATGTGACCAGTCAATCAGCGAATACTACTGACACTGGTGCGCCAATGTTATGGACAAACCATGCACTTGCTAATGATTTTGGTAGCAGCATGTATTGTAATTTAGAGGGTAGTACGACAGCACGTGATGGGTCTGTCGTTGATGCATGTACATTAGTTGAAGATCCTGCTAACCCAGGTACTTATACTGGTTCTTGGGCACATGATGGTAATGCGCCTGTGGTACTAGCAAGTGGTGATGCAAACGATTTAGTGCGGGTGATGATCCGTGTTTATGACGTTACTATGGCTGATGGTACAGCAGTAAGTGATAAGATTTTATCAACTCCGGTTGATTTTATTCCTGCTACTGGCGAACTTGCTATTTCTGCAAAAGACTCAGTGTCTAATGCTGCATGTATTAAATGTCATAGCCCAATGGAAGGTTACGCTGATACTGATATGCGCATTAGCAACATTGGTGCTCATCATAATTACCAAAAAGTTGAAAATTGTGTAGCTTGTCATAATCCTGCTTATGCTGGTGGACAAGACGACCCTGCAGTTGGTTTTAACGTCAACTTCAATGCCATGATCCATACCATTCATGCGGGTCATCATATTGCTGACTCTCTAACTGGTGACGCCAAAGATATGTTTGGTGGAATCGGATTTCCTGCTGAGTTAAACGAATGTACTGTTTGTCATGATAGTGGCACCCAGTGGAACGACAATATCTATGCAGAAGCCTGTTTGTCATGTCACGTCAATGTGAACTTAAAGACTGGTGAAAATCACAGAGGTATTGTGCCAGCAAGTGACGCGAATTGTTCAGGTTGTCATGGCGCTGGTAGTTTAAGCCCAATGCAAGCTCACAGCGTTGACCGCCGTGCAGCCTTTGAAAATGGTTTGGTACTAGAAGTCGCTTCAGCTGAAGTCGCATCAGACGTATTAACTGTCATCATTGATGTTAAATTAAATGGTGCGGTTGCGGCTGATGGTACTGATTTAACCCAGTACTTAAACAAAGCTAAAGCAGGCGATGATATTTTAATCGGTACACTTGATAGCAATGGCGATTATGTGCGTGGCTTAAGTATCAATACTGCTTCTAATCCTGAAATGTTCGTGGTTCAAAGTGGCAAGTTAACCTTAACTAAAGCACTTAACCCTAACCAGTTAGACGGCAAAATACTTTCAGTTTCTTCTGAAATGAACATGTGTGGCAATACAACGACCGATATGGTTGTTGTTAATACCAAACTAGCTGAAGGTGCAGGTACCGATACTGGTGCTTGTGATGTACCTGTTCCAGCAAACATAGTGACTAAGTTCTTTATGTTTGATGCAGTTGCGGCTAAAGGCGTATTAACTGAGGACAATCTACGTTTCGTTAGTCCTGAGTTGACAGCTTATACCTCACCTACACAGGCTGGTAACGACCGTACAACGGCTGATGAAGCTAAATGTAATGCTTGTCATGGCAACTTGTCTCACATTAAATCACCTAACCATGGTGTGACTAACTTTACACAATGTGCTGATTGTCATAACAACAACTATGCAGGTTCATATCATGCTGATGTTTACAAGCAAGCTGGTGTAGATGCTGATGGCGAACCTACGTTTGAAGTGGTTGAAGGATTAACTTATACCAATCGTGACTTAGTTACTGTTGCTCACCGTTTCCACAGTGGTTTGTTTGCAGGTAGCACTGGTGCTGGCATTTACTTAGGTACAGATGGTGAAACTTGGGTTAACTATCCTGCAACTAAAACAAATTGCCAAGCTTGTCATAAAGATGCCAATGCTGCGGGAGATGCTATGCCATTCTTCTCTGGTACTGGTACGTTAACATCTGGTAGAACTGCAATTGCAATCAGTGGTGGCGAATTTATTTCTCCTGTCGCTGAAGCATGTCGTAGTTGTCACGCTCACTCTGGTCCTGCTGCTCTAGCTCACTTCAAGAGTAATGGTGCGACAGTTACTGGTGATAACGTAATGTCTGCTGCCGGTGTACCAATTGAGTCTTGTGCGACTTGTCATGCTGAAGGTAAAACTTATGGTCTTGATAAAGTTCACTCTGGTGCAGCGCACTAGTTATAAAATAACTTCTTAATCATCACTTAAGAAAGTAAGTAAGAAGGAGGCAGCAATGCCTCCTTTTTTATTCATTTTATCTATCAGGGTATAAGCACTTAATGCTCATCCGTGATCAGTATAACTACTCGAAAAATTAGCTATCCAAGCTGATTAGATTTAATCCAGCCCAGTTCAATTCGACTCAATTCAGCTCAATCCAGCTCAATCTAACCAACTCAATCCAACCCAACCTAACCAATCCTGCCAAAGCTAGCAGCTTGAGTTATCGCTATTTAATTAGCCACTGAATTGAGGTTAATGCCGTATTGACCTTAATTGCATCATGAAGCGTGGCGGTGTTTACCTACAACAGACGATGGCTTCATTAGCCGGATACATAAACCTGTAAGTTGTTGAGGTTGCAGGCCCTCGTCTGTTATTTTGCGGATGCCATTTGAGGTACAGTAGCGACAAATAGGCAATAAACAGAGTCGCTAATGAGAACAGGGTTAATAAGATTGACGTTAACTACAGGGTCGTTTTCTTAGGTGTTTATTAAAAACGACCAATGTATTTAGAACAAGAAAACAAAAGGGAAGCATTGTTGCTTCCCTTTTTATTCATCAATCTAAACCTACTGGTAAGTGTTATGCCATCTGTTTAATTAAGCTGCTTGTTGGCGTTGCATGGTCAATAACCATTTTCCATAGATAAAAATACCCACCGCAGAAATAATCCCAATCGCACCGATAATATACCAAGCCATGCCGATATTATTGGCTTCATAAAGCATATGCGTTAGGGGTTGTGCTTCTATGCCAGTAAAGTCGACTAAGCGCATAAAGGCTTCACCTTGCGGAATGCTATCAACATCTACTTGGCTCATGCCACGGCTAACCAGTTCATTTCGAGAGATGATCTCTTTAGAGGCGTAAATTTGGTAAAGCTTAGGGGCAAAGTAGCCTTCTAATGTCCAACCAATCCCTTGCGGCAACATAACAAAACCTAAGTACATGGCTTTTTTGCCTTCAGGGGCAATATTACCCATAAACTCGTTTTTCTTTGGGCTAATCATCATTTCACCGAAAGAAAACATCACAATTGCCAGCACAATCATCCATGCCGCATTAAATACGCCCACTAACATAATCGCGGCAATACTTAAGATGCAGCCAAATAGCATAGTGGTGGTGATCCGGTATTTTGCGGTAAACGCGGCCACTAAAAAACAGGTGGTCATGATCATACCGGCGTTCAGGTTTAGCATGCCTTCTGGCATAACCTTAGTTCCGTCATTATTTAATCCCAACCAGAACTGTAATATGCCGTTACTTGTGCCTTCAGGGCCAAATAGCGAGGTGACAATAACGCTAGTATCAACCCACTCGGCAATGTGGATCGGTAATACGTCAAACAGTGAATTATATAAAAACCAAAAACCAGCAAACACCAGCATGTAGTAAATTACTATCGGTTTTTTAAGTTCTCTTAAGGCATCTTTCCACAGTGCTTCTTGTTGCCGTTCTCCTGACTTTACTTGGCGTGCACGCTCTATGCGATCAGCTTTACCCGGTTCTTTATAAGCCAGTAAAAATAAGAAGTTAAATGAGATTATCGCGGCGCAAGCATAAAAGACGTTGTCCCAAGATAGCTGACGCATGTGCACCGCCACCAATGGGCCGAGAAAGCCACCAATGTTAACGACCTGGTAGAAAATCCCCCAAGCCATAGAGGTGTTCTCGCGTTTTGTCGACAGCACTAAAGTGCCTTGTATACCGGGCTTAAAGACCCCTGTACCTGCAGCGAGTAACATCGCACCAATAAGGAAACCCCAAAAATTGGGCAGTAAAGCCATGGTGAGATAACCCGAAATTTTTATAATCGTGGACACAAAGATAGTCTCTTTATATCCGACACGATCAGAAATTCCGCCAGTGATAACAGGAATAAAGGTTTGTAGCATTGCCCAAACAGCAAGAATAATACCGTAGTCGTGCAAGTCGATGCCTAAACCGCCTTGTGACACCGGAGACTTAGCGTATAAGCCTGCACTGGCTTTGACGCCATAATAGGCGATACGTTCAACCAGCTCCATGCCGCCAACGAGCCAAAATATATAGCCAAGACTGGTGATAGAGGCCCACATTCCCAATTGTTTTACTTCACTCAGATCGTTGCCTGAGTGTGAATTAGTGCTCATAAGTCACCCTTTTATTTTATGTTCTATATCATTTTTATAACAAAGGCTGACACTTTACCTAAGTTCTGCAGAAATATCCAAAACCAATAAAAAAGCGGATCAAATGATCCGCTTTTTTGTTTAATCATTGGCTCGTAACAGATTAAAAATCTGTAACTGCTTAACGGCCATTCTCATTTGAGATGTTGATATAAAAATGTAAATACTCAGGGCTAAGCTTGTTGTTACGGTTTAGGCACCACAACACTTTTTGTACTTTTTACCACTGCCACAAGGACAAGCATCATTGCGATTAGGCTTAGCTTCAGACTTTACCGTTTTAGGTTTATTCAATAAACCACTTAATTCGATAATGTTTTCAGGCTTGTCAGCATCAATAGTGATATTGGCAAAGAGTTGTTTTTCAGCAACCATTGCGGCAACTTCCGTTTTACGCGCCTCGGTTTGCACAGACAACTTAAGCGGTAATGCTTCTGTACCAGGTTTAGCTGTGCGCTTGGTGTTATAACCACTTTCGCCATAAGCCGGCTTAGGGGTTTGACGACCTTTAAAAAAGAATTTATCAGACATGGTTTTAGCCCATAAAATAGAATGATGATATTGGCCGAAGCTTATACACCAAAAATGTAAAGTGAGATATCAAAGTTTCAATTTTGAACAAAATAAAGCGTTAATTATTGCCATGAGTCACATCAACAAAGATAAAAAACCAGCGAATTACTCGCTGGTTTTTTATAGAACGTTTTGTGTAAACTGAGTAAACCCCAAGGTAAATAGAGGCTTTCAGTTAAATCTTAGCTAATTCGACTTTTTGTTCGTTTAATTTTTCAATGTCACGAGTTAAATCTGCCATCTTAGCGCGTTCTTTATCAATTACCGCAGCAGGGGCTTTAGCCACAAAACCTTGATTAGATAATTTACCTTCAATACGGGCAATTTCTTGAGCAAGCTTTTCTAGCTGTTTATCGATACGGGCCATTTCGGCGCCAACATCGATCAAACCTGCCATTGGGATTAATAGCTCCATATTGCCGACTAACTGAGTACTCGACATTGGCGCCGTTTCACCTTCCGCTAAAATAGTCATCGTCTCAAGTTTAGCCAAACTAGCAAAGAATGTTTGGTTTGCTTCAAGACGTATACGATCTTCGTAGCTGACACCACGCAGTAACGCATTAAGCGGCTTTGATGGGGCTATATTAAGCTCTGCACGAATATTACGTACTGCTACAATAACTTGCTTAACCCATTCAAGATCGGCCATCGCGGTCGCATCAACTTGATCTGCTTGATAAGTTGGGAACGATGCTAGCATGATGGTGTCACCAGTGACGCCAGCTAACGGTTTAACGCGTTGCCAAATCGTTTCGGTAATGTACGGCATAAATGGATGCATTAAACGCTGCATTTTTTCAAGCACATTGACCAAAGTGTGGCGAGTGCCGCGCATTTGCGCTTCAGTGCCATTTTGCATAACAGGCTTGGTTAATTCTAAATACCAGTCACAGAATTGATTCCAAGTGAACTCGTATAAGGTGTTAGCGGCTAAGTCGAAACGGTAAGCTGCCATATGGTCTTCAACGGTTTTCACGGTTTGGTTAAATAAACCAATGATCCAACGATCGGCTAGCGACAATTCCATCGCACCTGGTTTACCATCAACTAATAGTTGACCGCAATCTAAAGGCTCGCCAGCTTCATCGCTATCTGGATCTGTCTGCACTTCAGTGTTCATTAACACGTAACGTGACGCATTCCATAACTTGTTACAGAAACTGCGGTAACCATCAAGACGTTTCATGTCCCAGTTGATGTCGCGGCCGGTTGAAGCCATTGCAGCTAAGGTAAAGCGCAGTGCATCGGTACCATGAGCTTCAATGCCGTCGGCAAACTCTTTACGGGTACTTTTTTCAATTTTTGCCGCCAGTTGCGGCTGCATCATGTTGCCAGTACGCTTTTCAACTAAGGTTTCAAGCTCGATACCGTCAATCATGTCTAATGGATCAAGGACGTTACCCTTAGACTTTGACATTTTATTGCCGACTTCGTCACGGATAAGACCGGTAACGTAAACGGTTTTAAATGGTACTTGTGGCTTGCCATCTTCATCTTTAATGAAGTGCATGGTCATCATGATCATCCGCGCAACCCAGAAGAAGATGATGTCAAAACCTGTGACCAACACGTCGGTTGGGTGGAAGGTTTTTAAGTCTTCTAAGTTGTCAGGCCAACCTAAGGTTGAGAAAGTCCATAATGCCGAGCTAAACCAAGTGTCTAACACGTCATCGTCTTGACGTAATACTACTGAATCTGCAAATTTGTGTTTAGCGCGGACTTCAGCTTCGTTACGGCCAACGTAGACTTTACCGTTTTCATCGTACCAAGCTGGAATTCGGTGTCCCCACCAAAGTTGACGTGAAATACACCAGTCTTTAATATCACGCATCCACGAGAAGTACATATTTTCGTATTGTTGCGGTACAAATTTGATGTCGCCATTTTCAACCGCTTCAATCGCCGTTTTGGCCATTGACTGCACGGCCACGTACCACTGGTCGGTTAGTAATGGTTCAATCACCACACCTGAGCGATCGCCATAAGGCACTTTTAAGCCGTGCGGAGCAACTTTCTCAAGTAGACCTAAGCTATCAAATTCAGCCACGATAGCATCACGGGCTTTAAAACGATCCAAGCCAGCATAACGCTCTGGTAAGGCCATTTCGATGTCTTTGTTTGGGGTGCCATCAGTGTTTATCACTTCAACAAAACTACGTACCGTGGCATCTAAGGTGAAGATGTTGTACATAGGCAGTTGATGACGTTTACCGACTTCATAGTCGTTAAAGTCATGGGCTGGAGTGATTTTTACACAACCAGTACCAAATTCCATGTCGACATAATCGTCGGCAACAATCGGTACTAAACGGTTTACGACAGGCAATAGAATGAATTTACCAATTAATGACTGATAACGTTCATCATCTGGATGCACGGCTACTGCGCTGTCACCTAGCATGGTTTCTGGGCGAGTCGTGGCGACTTCTAGGTAATCTTTACCATCGCTAGTTAATGCGCCTTGGGCCAAAGGATAGCGAAAATGCCACATGTGGCCTTGCTTCTCTTTGTTTTCAACTTCCAGATCTGAAATGGCGGTGTGTAGCTTTGGATCCCAGTTAACTAGGCGCTTACCACGATAAATCAATTCATCATCGTACAGGCGAACAAACACTTCTTGAACCGCTTTTGATAAGCCTTCATCCATAGTGAAACGTTCGCGATCCCAGTCAACTGATGCGCCCATGCGGCGAAGCTGTTTGGTAATCGTGCCACCAGACTGATCTTTCCAGTCCCACACTTTATCAATAAAAGCGTCACGGCCTAAATCATGACGAGTTTTACCTTCTTCGGCTTCAAGCTTACGCTCAACTAACATTTGCGTCGCGATACCTGCGTGGTCGGTGCCGACTTGCCACAAGGTATTTTTACCTTTCATGCGCTCAAAGCGGGTAAGGGTATCCATGATGGTATCTTGGAAGGCATGACCCATGTGCAAGCTACCTGTTACATTCGGTGGCGGGATCATGATGCAGTAATTGCCTTTTGATTCATCACCATGCGGCTTGAAGTAACCTTGCTCTTCCCAGTTTTGGTAAAGGGCTTGTTCGATAGACTTTGGGTTGTATGTTTTTTCCATAGGAGCGTTATGTTCTCTATCTAAATTAAGTGTTTATTCAGCTAATGTTTGAGTGCTGGGCGTAATGCCTACATTCTGATATTGACGGTAGCGATTGCGAGCAATGCGCTTGAGTTCGTCATCATTAGCGACAAAATCGATAATATGGGGCAAGTTTACCGCAAAACTGGGCATTTGGTCTGCAAGATTAATCAGAACTTGGCGACTTTTATTTGGCCCTAAGGTATCAAAACCAATTTCCACAGGTGCACCCGTTGTCGGGCCTTCACCTTTTAAGTTGTGTGGTACAAAAGCGTTGGGCTCAAATTGCCACAGTAATTCGTCAATTGCATACGCTTGCTGTTTGTCTTTGCAGTGAATGTAGACGGTTTTTTGTTGGCGATATTGTTGTTCAGCTAACCTGCACGCAGCTAAATACAGCGCATCTAATGCACTCATTTGATTATGATTATCAGGCATAAGGTAAAACAAGGCTTGAGTCATATAGTGATGCTTTTAACAGGTTATAAAGATGAGCTCGAGTTTACACTAAAATAGGCCGTGGGTTAATGGTTGTGAGGTGCGATATTTATATGAGGTTAGAATAGCTCAATATCACCAACGTGAGTTTAATCGCGCTTATTAATCCGGCATAGATCGCTATCACAATGGATTTTTTTCGCCGTTGCGGTAATAGCTCTGTGATGGATGGACGTTGAGGAGATGGGTGAGCTGGCGTTAAGCTTGAACGCCACAGTACAAACCACCTAATGGTTAAATTGTAGGGGATATTATTAATTATTATGTGCTGTTTGCGCCATGGGCCTCACAGTAGTAGTCGACTATAAACTTGTTGCTGATTGACTGATAAGCTAAAACGAGTGCTGAAGCGGTCGTAACAGACAGCTATTTTTGATTATCAATTCAATGTACTTTGTGTTGCTGACGAGTCAAATCGCATTCGGTCTCCTTAGCGGATTAACTCACACTTTACATGAGTAGGACTAGTCCCTTTGGTGCACTCTTTTAAAGCTCTGCGTTGTGCTTTTAACATTGAGTCATAACCAAAACCGTATCCATATCTAACATTACCCATATCGTTAACCGATACAGCCAGTGCTTTATGGTTTTTAAAGCCTTCATACTTGATTAACACATCAATAAGTTTCTGATCATTTGTCACAAACTGACACGCTTTAGGTTGCGGCGTTTGTTCACAGGCTAATGGGTAATGGTCAAATACAGGGTAGGAACTATCGATACTGTCAAACCAAGAGGACCAAGTAGTTTCTTGAGTCTCAATTGCGATATCAGCTGGAATATGAATTTGCAGTTGTTGACCTTGTGAATCATGTTGAGCCAGCCATACTAATTTGAGTTTATTGTTGTTAGGATGGCCATTGGCAACGAGCACGTCGCCAGCGCAATTGTCACACAGTTGCTCGTCAGCTTTTATGATTGATACTTGGGTTGAATGGCCAGAAGCGCCGCCGCAACTTCTTTCAAAGATAACAGCCTTGTACATTTTATCTAATGAAAGTGATTCGGTGTAAACGTTATTACCGCACATGGAACTGAGTAGCCAGCCCAATAAAATAGCCATTAACCCAAAAAGCGCCAACGCGCTGACTATTGAAATGAGTATGACTTTCATCGCCTTCATCTGAACATTCCTTTCAGTGAGTTTTATTTCATTAAATTATACATTTAAGCTATTTTGGGTTTTATATTAAATTTGTTACTTAGATGTAACAAGTTAATCATTGTTTATTCTTAGTCAGTTTGGTTTAGAGAGGATCTTTTGGGGAGATTACATTAAGCATATTTAGCGGGTAACGAAAATTCAATAGTAAAAACTATCTATTGCAGTTGTTATGTATTGGAAATTAATGATCCGTTATCGTTTAGCAAAATCGGTATCAGTTGGAAAATAATCTTGCTAAATGGTTTGGTACATCCCTGATGATGTTAACTCATCAAATACTTACTGCCATAGTGCAATAACCTCATCAGAAGTGTCGTTTGAAAATGCGATATATAAGATAGAGTCGTACAACTTAATAGGAGTACGCTCTATTGAGTTGATATCGATATCGGCTGCTTTTGCCAAAAGGCATCACTAGCTCGCTCATAGGTGCAACATCAACTCTGCCGTAACTGCGCATTTTGAGCGATTGCAATTGGGATTTGTCAGTACTGAGGTTGGTGAAGCCTTGGGAATCTAAGTCGGTGCTCAGCATTACCAAGCACTACACCAACATTTCGGACACGTTTTAAGTCTTCTAAATCTGCTAGTGATAGTCCGTAATTACGCTTTTGGTAAAAATACACTCCGCTACTAATCATGGGGCCTGCCCATTTCATGTTTACTTCTCTTTCCGGCCTTTTAGCAATGACAAATAACGCCGTGTTTGGTTGCGACTTTAATAACTGAAAAGCTCTATTAAGGGGAGGCATTTCAATGTTGGCTGGGTATATTCCATCATCGCTTGAATAATATCGATTGAAAAACCGTTTAAACGGTCATCGTCTAGGTAACTAAATAGGGTAAAGGATGGGGGATGAAATGAACTTGCGGATGGTCTTTTGCAAAGAGCTCGTTGGTTGGCGTATATGCAAAGTAACCGCTTCTTTATTTGTATGCCACTGCTAATGACATTATCAAGTGGTTGATTCACATCATTCAATCACTTCCTTGTGATTGTTAATTTGACTATGAGCGTTAGCGTTAAATTGTTCGATAAACAACCTAAAACATGATGATTATTTTATCGCCACATCACAGTTATTGATCATGTTTAGTGAAGGCTTGAGATAGTCTTGCCGGGTCGGGAAAGGTAAAATTCTCGCGAATGCTCGCCCAAGAATCATGACTTTTAATACAGTGGCCTACCACAACCAGAATGGAGCAGGCTAGAATTCCCCAACCAATGGCATTATCGCCAGCACTCGCCCACACGGCAACCAAGCTTGATGCCCCAAAAGCGATGGTGATTTGAAGAAAGTTTTGTAAACCAGCAGCTTTGGATGCGTTATTGCTGAATTGTTGCAGGGCATTATTAACCACAATCGGGTAAATACCGCCATTGCTTCCTGCGAGTAATGAAAATGCAACTAGCAGTGGTAAGATCGTTTCAGTATCGAGGATCACGCTGGATACAAAAATGGCTGTAACACAACAACCAAAGAAAATAAGTAAACAGTTCAAGCTGACTTGAGTTCCCCACTTTTTAATTAGCAACTTACTCGAGTAGCCACCAACAATAAACATAATGGTCTGAGGTATAAAACTTAAGCCAATTTCAGTCGCAGCATAACCATACTGTTCCATCACCGCAGGCCAAAGCGTTAGGTAAGCAAAGAAAGCACCAGAACAGGCGCCAAAAATTATCACATTACCTAAGTATCGTGTATTAGCCAGTAATTGTTGATAGCCAATATTAGGCTTACTTTTATGCAGGCTCACAGTTTCTTTGGGGACAAAAATAGAGGTCATGACAATCAACAGTACAGCTATAATACACAAACTAATAAACACCGCGCGCCAGCCAAAACTATTCAGTATCATTGCGCCAGCAATGGGCGCCAATGCCGGAGATAATGCCACTAAAGGCATAATATTAGAGAAAATATTTTGAGCTTTATCGGCTGGGTATTGTTCTATCACAATCGCTTGCCAAATGACTGCGGCACTGCAAGCGCCAATCGCTTGGAAGAATCGGGCAATATTCATCGCCATCATACTGTCACTGAGTGCAATCAGTGCACTTGCCAACATAAATACGCTTAAGCCAATAAACAGTGAATTACGTTTACCTATTTTATGGACTAATGGTCCATATAATAACTGTCCAATTGCAAGTCCTGCCAAAAAGCTGGTTAACGATATGGCCACTTCAGAAGTGCTGGCATTAAAAGTCCCTTCAATAGATTTGAATGATGGCAGGTACATGTCGGTAGCAATGAAACCTAACATACTCATTAAGGCTAAATAAAACAGGAAGAGGTAAAATGTAATGTTAGTGTTTTTTTTGTTAATTATTAGGTCGTTGTTACTCATTTTAAACATGTCTTTTTCGTTGTTTCAATAAAGCCTGTTAGCTTAATGGTTTACTTAATTAGCTTAAAACGTTTATTTTTGAATTCTGTCATCAAAAAAATTGATTGGACGCTTATTGTAAAGCATAATTGAATCCGATTATGCCCTTAGCACATGATTCATTTTGTCCTGTTATATCCCATGAATACCGCCATTAAATGAGTTAAATAGATATGCTTTCACAACAAATATTTGAGCTAATTGATGTTGTTGCTCAAACTGGCAGTTTTACTGCTGCAGCAAAAAAACTGCATAAAGTACCGTCTGCTATAAGCTACTCAGTTAAGCAAATTGAAACAGAACTCGGGGTTGAACTATTTATTCGCCACCATAGAAGCGTTAGCCTTACTCCTGCGGGAAAACATTTTGCAGCCAAAGCACGTCAGTTTCTTAGCGAGATGGAATTGATGAAACGAGATACCCTTAGAGTCGCTAATGGGTGGAAACCTATGTTATCTATTGCGCTAGATAATATTGCCAGAACTGACAGCATGCATGCATTAATCGCAGATTTTTACAGACAGTTTCATGATGTTGAACTGATTATTCGTATCGAAGTTTTTAACGGTGTTTGGGAAGCGCTTGCCAAAGGCTTAAGTGACATCGCCATTGGTGCGACAACTGCCAATCCGGTTGGCGGGACATTCAAATACACTAACATGGGTAATATTGATTGGCTGTTTGTGGTCAGTGCAGGGCATCCATTAGCCAAGATAATGCGTCCACTAAGTGATGATGAGTTACGAGGTTTTCCATCTATTTGTCTTGAAGATACTTCCCGTGAGATCCCCAAGCGGATCACTTGGTTGTTAACGAATCAGCGACGGTTAGTGGTGCCTGACTGGCACAGCGCAATTAACTGTTTTGTTGAAGGACTGGGGATTGGTTACATGCCAGAACATTTGGCTGCACCTTTGATTAAATCTGGTCAATTAGTGTGTAAAAAACTGCATAAAGTGAAACAGCCTAGTGCTTGTTGTTTAGCTTGGAATGACGATCAAATGTCACCTGCATTGGCTTGGGTATTAGATTACCTAGGTGATAGTGAGCAATTACATCGTCAATGGTTAGCCTAATCGATGACATCAATCATGTGGGTGAGCTTGTATTTTAATTTACCTGATTGATAACAAAAAAGGGTAAAGCACTAGGCTTTACCCTTTCAATATGTACTTAAATAAACCAAACGATTACTCGTTGATTTCAACTCCAGCACGATTAATTAAGAATTGGCTTAAAATCGGTACCGGACGACCAGTAGAGCCTTTATTCGCGCCGCTGTTCCAAGCTGTACCAGCGACATCTAAATGCGCCCAGTTGTACTTTTTGGTGAAGCGAGACAAGAAACACGCCGCAGTAATCGACCCAGCTGGGCGACCACCTAAGTTTGTCATGTCAGCAAATGGGCTGTCTAGCATGTCCTGATATTCATCCCATAACGGCATGCGCCACGCGCGGTCACCGCTTTGCTCACCAGCATTTAATAGCTCATGGGCTAATGGGTTGTGTGAACTGAATAAGCCAGACGCATGTTTACCGAGTGCAATAACACAGGCACCGGTTAAGGTCGCTGTATCAATCACTATTTCAGGATCATAGCGTTCAACGTAAGTTAATACATCACACAATACTAAGCGGCCTTCAGCATCGGTATTAAGCACTTCAACTGTTTGACCTGACATAGTCGTTAAAATATCACCAGGACGGTAAGCATTACCCGCAGGCATGTTTTCACAACCGGCTAAAATACCAATGACGTTGATAGGTAACTTCATTTCGCATAGTGCTTTCATGGTGCCAATCACACCTGCAGCGCCGCCCATGTCGTATTTCATTTCATCCATGGCTTCGCCAGGTTTTAATGAAATTCCGCCAGAATCGAAGGTTAATCCTTTACCGACAAGCACAATAGGTTTTTCGGTGCTATCAACCGCGCCCTGATATTCCATCACGGTCATGATTGATTCGTTACTGCTTGCACGGCCTACGGCTAAATAAGAGTTCATGCCTAACTTGGCCATTTGCTCTTCACCTATGGTGGTCACTTTCAAGCTTTCGTAAACTTCAGACATTTGGCGGGCTTGTGAAGCCAAGTAAGCTGGATTGCAAATATTCGGTGGCATGTTTGCGACATCACGACACAAATGCATACCTGCAGATACTGCGGTGCCGTGTTCAATGGCACGCTCACCAATAGTTAATTCACGACGTGTTGGCACGTTAAATACCATTTTACGTAATGGACGACGAGTTTCGCCTTTACGGGTTTTTAATGCATCAAATGAATATAAGCTATTTTGCGTGCTTTCAATGGCTTGACGAACTTTCCAGTAGGTGTCGCGGCCTTTGACATGCAGTTCAGTTAAGAAGCAAACAGCTTCCATTGAACCGGTTTCATTTAGGGTACTGATGGTTTTTGTGATAATTTGTTTGTATTGGCGCTCGTCTAGCTCACGCTCTTTGCCACAACCAACCAGTAAAACACGTTCACTCAATACGTTTGGTACATGATGCAATAGCAACATTTGTCCTGGTTTACCTTCAAGGTCACCACGACGAAGGAGGTTACTAATGTAACCTTCACTGATTTTATCCAATTGCTCTGCGATACCAGACAGACGGCGAGGTTCGTAAACGCCAACAACGATACAGGCTGAACGTTGCTTTTCGGGGCTACCGCTCTTTACGCTAAACTCCATGAGCACTCCTAGATTCTTAAAGACAAATTTTTATATTTATTAGATAATGTTTGCATTAGGCCATCTGGCATATAATCAACGAAAAGGTGATAACTGTTTGGGATTATTAACGAAAAAGAGGCGCAAATTGGCAGCCCAAATAGATGTTAACCTTGACCCCAAAGCACCTTCCGCGCTGGTCAGAAAACTAGCAAAACTGCTGAAAGTAGTCAGTTTACATGAAAGTTGCTCTGATACCAGTAAAAAGATAAGTTTAGCCACCGGATCATACTTGTGATTGTATTTAGATATCTTATTAGTGAAGTTTTAAAAGCGCAATTTGCGGTACTTTTGGTACTGCTAACTATTTTTATTAGCCAACAATTTGTGCGCGTGTTGGCAGATGCCTCAGATGGTGAATTCCCCGCGTCTTTAGTGATGACATTATTGGGCTTAAACTTGCCTCAATTAACCGTATTGGTGTTACCGCTGAGTTTCTTTTTAGGGATATTGTTGGCTCACGGGCGCATGTATTCTGAAAATGAAATGGTCGTTTTGCATGGTGTTGGTGTCAGTGAGTGGTATGTCACTCGAGTAACGTTATTAGTCGCATTTGCTAATTTATTGTTCACGGCCTATTTGTCTGTTTACGTCGGACCTTGGGCAGAAGAACGCCAAAATCAAGTACTAGAAAAGGCTCAGTCTGAAGCTGGTCTTGCAGCACTAACTCAAGGCCGTTTTCAAGCAAGCCCAAATGGCCGCGCGGTATTGTTTGTTGAAAAAATAAATAAAGACAATACGTTAGATAAAGTTTTTGTCGCGCAGTTGCCAGACCCAGAAGATGAGAATGGTTTAACTAATATTGTTGTGGCCAAAAAAGGTCGGGTGGTTGAAGATAATATCGGTAGTCAACAATTACAACTCGACAATGGTTTTCGTTATCAAGGCAGCCCTAAATCACTCGAACTACAAGTGATTGAGTTTGGAGGCTATAAAATGGAAATCAAAGAACAAGAAGTCGATGAGCGCCGACGTAAACTTTCTGCACTGCCAGTCAATGAACTATTGGATACCCCAGGGTCGGAAGCGGCGGCTGAATTTCAATGGCGACTGGCGATCCCTATCTCAATTCCATTGTTGACCTTAATTGCCGTGCCATTAGCGCGAGTGAATGTTCGCCAAGGGAAGTTTGCCAAAATGTTCCCCGCTATTTTACTGTATTTAGGTTATTTCGGATTAATGATTGCAGGGCGAAAAGCACTGCAAGATGAGGTGGTGCCGCAGTTCTTAGGCATGTGGTGGATCCATGCATTAGCACTCATGTTAGGATTATTGTTATTAATTAAAGAGCGACCAACAGGGATGAAGTTCTTGGGCTTATTTAAACGTAAGCAGGTGACGCTATGAAAATATTAGACCTGTATATTGCGCGGATGATCGTTAGTACATCTGGCTTATGTTTACTTATTTTGACCGGTTTATCTGGCATCATTAAGTGGGTTGATCAATTACGTTTGGTTGGGCGGGGTGCTTATACCATGCTCGATGCTGCTATCTATGTATTGTTTTTGATCCCTCGAGATATTGAAATGTTTTTCCCAATGGCAGTGCTGCTTGGTGCGCTAATTGGTATGGGCATGCTGGCATCTAACTCTGAGTTAGTGGTGATGCAAGTTTCAGGTATGTCGCGCTTACAAATCACCCAGTCGGCGATGAAAACAGCGATTCCATTGATGATTCTGGTTATGGCTCTGGGGGAATGGGGGGCACCTATTGCTGAGAAAAGTGCTAAAGAGCTTCAAGCGACTAAAATCTCTGGCGGGAGTTTAATTAAATCTCATCGAGGTATTTGGGCGAAAGATGGTGATTTATTCGTCAATATCGGTGAGGTTCAAGACGTTAATACTCTGAATAATATTAGTTTATATGAGTTTAATGACCAACAAGAATTAACCAGAGTGACACATGCTAAAAGCGCTCAATTTAGGGATGATGCTTGGCAATTATCTGTGGTTGAGAACACCACTGTGGTCGATGATAGAGTGGTGCGAGATTTTCTTGATTCCGATGTGTGGCAATCTACATTAACCCCAGATAAGTTGAGTGTTGTGTCGATTAAGCCCGAAGCATTATCCATAAGTGGCTTAATTGATTATTTAGATTATTTAAAAGTTAACCAACAAGATCCGAGTCGTTATGAGCTGGCATTATGGCGCAAGATTATGCAACCCGTCACCGTCGCTGTAATGATGTTAGTCGCGTTATCGTTTGTGTTTGGACCATTACGTACCGTAACCATGGGGGCTCGCGTGTTGTTGGGTGTGGTCGCTGGGTTTAGTTTTTATATTAGCAATGAGATATTTGGGCCTATGAGCATAGTGTACGAATTGCCCGCAGTAGTCGGTGCAATTGCTCCTAGCATGTTATTTACCGGATTAGCTTTGTATTATATTCGCAAATAACACTGAACATTTAATCGATAATCTGTAAAAAATGGCAACCTTCTGGTTGCCATTTTTTTGCTTTAACACTACCCATTAGCCGTGGGTGAATGTGCTATGCGCCACGCCAATTTCGCATTTGATTGGCTTCTACAGACAGCACTACCACTTCTGAACGAGTCATCTTGTCTTGTAATGCTAATTTGTCATCATTGATGATAATCCATAGATTACCAATACCCAGTAAAGACCACACGATTCGAGCACATGCGGTAATAAAACTCAGGTTTTGACCGTTAGGATGTTGCACTTTGAGTCGCCAAGCGCGCATACCTAAGGTTTGCCCGCCTTTACTCCAAAATATGGCATAAAATCCGCCAACACAAAGCGCTATCCAGAGTTGGTAAAAGCCGTGATAAATAGGGGTGTTATTAAGTAGATCTGACACGTGTTCATGACCATTCATCGCGATAAGGCCACTGCTTTGTAAAGCAAAGAACACCCCAAAGCCCAAGGCACCAGCACACATATAAACGGCTACTGCGAGCATTGAGTCATACGCCATAGCACCTAAACGTCGAATAAAACTCGCACGAGGGAAATTAGCATGATCTGAATTCAACATAGACAGTCCTTATTGATATCAAAATGATTAAATATCATCATCTTCACGAACAAATTTAATGCTACTAAAACCAAAACGTGCAAACTCGGTCTTGCGAAATTCTTTTTCTGCTTTAGCGCCTTTTTTTGACGTTAAGGCAACTTGTTGTTCCATGGCCAAAAATTTCTTTAAGTCAATCCCTTCAGCTTCAGCGGCTGCTTCATAAAGATCGCGATGTATGTCGTAGCTAAAAGCGATGGTTTTGGTTTGACCTTTAAAGGTGTAAATCACTTGGCGCGCCATGTAAACTCCTGAAATTAATGTAATTCACTGTAAAAAATAAACAATATGGTACCTAAAAATGCAGATTCTGCCTGCAAGTCGTTAAGCTATTCGTGGGGCTTTGAGATACCAAACTACAAAAGGGCAAATACAGTAAAGTTAGCGGCCTCTTGCATAGCGGTTAATTGTCCCACGTTCATCTCGTTATAACCAAGCCGATTTGCTGTAACTGGCAATAAATTTTTCACCACTAGAAACAATTGAACTTTGTTGGTTGCATTTTGTTCAATGTAAACGTGTATTAATCGAGGCGAGTGGATAGCCGCCTAGCAAGTTAAGCAAGATTCGCTCAACAAACAGCAACACGATTTTAGCTGGCCCTTCGGACCGTGTTTACTGGCCATCGCTCCTGCGTTATCGGCTTTTATGCTGCATAACTTCATTCCTAAGCCCTAGTCTTATTGGCTACTGTTGCCGTTATAGATCAAACATTCACTGCAAAATAACCTTGAAACATCAACATACCCTAGGATATCTCAATCGGCGAGATCCCTAATAAAGCCGCAACGTTACTGCTTAAGTTGATTAGTAATGTCATAGAGTGTTAAACGCACAGTGGTTATAAACCGATAGCAACATGGCGCGAGCTTTTATCATAAGGGTAAATATAAATAACATGCCCCAGTAGGATAGCTTTCTAATGATTGTGCTAGCTTTGCTGAGGTGGGCTCAGGTTTAAACCCTTGCTGTTGCCAATATGTTTGTGCGCCTTGCACTGCAACTAATCCAATACCATTGAGCATTAATGTTTTAGCCTGATTAACTAGGTAGGTAAATAGCTGCTTACCAACACCCATACCTTGTGCATTGGGTGAGATAGCCATGTCATGTAAATACCAGCTGTTGCTCTCAATAGGCCCCTTTAATTCACGGTTCAGTGACGGGGCATCGCCTCTTTGCCACGGGTGAACAAGAGCATAAGCTAGCACATTACCTTGTCGTTCAAATACCACACAGCAAGCAGGCGAGAGTTGCCATTTACTTTGCATAACCTCAAGCGATTCTGGTGTTAGTTCAACATAACATTGCGCTTGGATCGCCATAATAGCGGGCCAATCATTAGCGGTAATTGGACGAATTGACATATCATTCTTTCGTGGTAGTTTTGAGGGCGTAATTATACTCAGAAACGGCATGAATCATAAGCCTAAATCAGTGCTAGAGTAACCATAATAATAGCTATAAGGAATATCAATATAATGACAGTCAGTTTACATTCAGCCCGTAAATGTGTTTTGGCAGCGGCGATATTTACCTTGATGACCTCTTTATCATTTACCGCTTCAGCTGAGACTGAGGCATTTAAATCAGGGTCGATAATTAAAGATTATGGCAAAATAGCTGAAGTAAATAGTAGCTTAGTGATACCTGCTGGAATGAAGTTCAAAGTCGCTTTTGATTTAAGTAGTGCAGCAAAACCTGCAGAATTAAATCGTAGTATTGATACCTTAGCGCGTTTTATCAACATGCATGTGGCAGCCGGGGTTAAGCTTGAAGATATTTCTGTTGCTATGGTGGTGCATGGTAAAGCTGCGAATGATATGACCAAGGATAGTGTTTACCAGCAGCTCAATGCGGGACAAAAAAATGTCAATAAAGACTTAATTGCTCAGCTAGTTAAACATGGCGCAAAGTTCTATGTATGTGGTCAAACCGCGGCATATTATGGCATTACCCCTGACGATTTATTGCCAGGCGTTGAGATGGCATTATCGGCGTTAACTGCCCATGCCGTGTTGGCTCATGAAGGCTACAGTGTAAATCCGTTTTAATTTGCCTGTAGAATGTTGGCAGTACTAGTAGGCAATCGCATTATCGATTAAATACATCTTGCTTGGTGTATTTATCGATAATATTTTGAGTAGTACCATTTTGATTAAATTCTGCAATAGCGGCGTTGATTTGTGGTAACAAGGCTAGGTGCTCTTTACGAAGACGCATCACTAACTCGCCTTGTGTATGAATTGCCGCAAGGCTGATAGGACTGTTGAGTTTTTTAGCCCAATATAAAGCGGGTAAATCGCCGCAGATAGCCGCATCAATTCTGTTTTTATATAGGGCTTTGATGAGATCGCGTTCTGAAACAAAATCGACCCGAGTATATTGCGCATCATCATAGTACAAATAACCACGTACCATGCCTATTTCTTTGCCTTTAATATTATTGATATTTTGCCAGTTTTTAGCATTTTCCTCCAAAGTAATAATATTTTCTTGGATAGCTATTATGGGATCAGATTGTACAAAAAGCGTGCCTAAATCCTTATTAGGAAACCAATCGGGGCTAACAAAGTCGAAATCTAATAAGCCGTTATCGAGGGCATAATTGGTTCTTTTTGGCGGGAAGTTATGTTTTTCAATGTCAATATTGGCTTTTGCCAGCAGTAAAGGTACCAGCTCTCCTAGTATTCCAGGCTCTTCTGCTGAGTCAGCAATATAATAAGGTACCCAACTGCTTGAGGCGTTGACGTTGTACTTAAGAACTGTAGCGGCTTGAGCTGTCGAACCACAAAAAAACATAACAAAGCAAGAAAGTGCTATAAAACGTTTTTTCATGGTGATTCCTTATTTTTATTTTTGTATCAAGACTATATCAACTATTGATAGTTAATAAAGGTCAAGACACAGCAAACATAAACTTGGATGTAAATTACTTGGCATTAGCATGTAAGTTTTATGGTGTTTGATCAGAGAAGTCTTTTTATTGGCTTGACTGAGTAATAAACCTTGTTCTAGTGCTAAGCGAGCGACCAGTTTTTCGTCGCCGCGAATGTACATTGAGATGGGTTTAACAATTTTATCGTCAACAATATGCTGATTAAATTGTTTTGCTGAGATGACTATACTGGATTGACCATCGCTGCCGAGTTTTAATTTTACATCTATATCGGTATCAGTGATCACCACCCACTTTTGTTCCGTCAAGGCGGCTAAAAGGCCTTTAAGTCCTGCACCGGTCGCAATAGTACTGTTGTTAGCTTGTTGATATTGATCTGCAATACAGGTTAACAAACGTTTCAGTTGAGCTCCCGCACCTTGACTTCGTGCTTGACTGATCCAAGTTGTTAAGTCGTCTGCCATGAGCTTTGAAAAGCGTTTTGTTTTTAACGACTCAACCATCCAGTTACATAAAAAATGGCTTTCTTGTGCTGGTGTTCTGACGGATTTGTGTTGTGATGCCGAAGTATTTATGGCTTCTATTCCAGCTAGCGCAAGTGTTAATAAAGCTTGGTTGTATGTTTCTGTCGTCATTTCAACTGGGTCAATAAAGTAATGTGGCGCTTAGTTTACCGTGAAGTGACTCATTGCTAAATAGATATTTGATCAGCCACTGTGCATCGATTATTACTGAGAGTAAAATTAAGGCTATTATTCTTTTTTGGGGGGAAATTGCCCCAAAATAGCGATGATAGTTTGCTGGATACTTTTCACTTTATATTCGCCACCTTGATCATAGCGATACTGACTAGTGCCACGCCAAATTAAGCGTTTACTGGCAGGGTCGATAATATCAATTTGAATCGTTTGAATTTTAGCCGTGTCACTGCCTAGAGGGATCCCCATACTTGTTCCAACGATTAACCCACCATTAGCGCCCCACGTTCCAGAGCCTAGACCAAAAGATAACCCAGAATCTTGCTCTTCGTCTTCAGTGAAAAATGCGTAACTCACTAAAAAGTCAGCATTGTCTTTAGTAAAGACATAACCTTGATTAAGTAAGGTTTGTTTAATTTCGGCATTAATACGATCAGCGGTTAACGGATCATCGGTTTGTTTTACGGTGAGCTGACTGAATGTTTTGAGTACAGAAAAATCGTAATTAACATCATAATCTTGCTTGGGTTTTACCGTGCAAGATGTCAGTAATAGCAGGCTACAGATTAGGGTAATGAATTGATAATGCGCTATTTTTTGAGTAAAAAACTTACCTGAACGCTGTGGTGTTGTCATAAGACTTCCTTTAACGTGCAATAATGTACAAAATTAACTCAATTAGTATAACCTTAATATCAAGGTGTTCGATAACGACGTTAGTCGGTTCTGAGCCGTTATCAAAGCAAACTATTAATGACTATATCGTATATTTGGCATTTAACAATATTCGCTGAGGTTAAGCATTCTAATGATGGAACAGTTAAGTTTTTTTGCGGTGCCAAGCCCTTGTATCGGCGTTTGTCAGTCAGACAGTCGCGGCTACTGTATGGGCTGCCATCGTAGTCGCGATGAACGTTTTAACTGGATGACGTTTAGCGAGTTACAAAAGCAAGATGTGATCCGTTTGTGTTTACAGCGTAAACGACGTCGCCAGTATGCCATTCATAAAGCGAAACAGCTTGAGCTTCAAACCCTGCAAACCGCGCATACACCTCAATTAGATTTTGATACCCAGATAACAGCAGACAATGAAGAAATTGATTTAAGCGGTTTTAGTGTAGATGAATAATACAGTGTTCAGTACGCTACGCTTTCATTGCTTGCCAAAATAATCTAAAACTAGCGTTCCTGTGCGCATCATCGTCACCTAAATTGGGGTTGTCGGTAAAGAATCGAATCGCCGCTAAGTACTGCCCATGGCAGTTTTCGAGTAATAAGGCATTGGGAAAGTCTGCAATAATCTGCTGTTGTTTACCTTGCTCAATCAGCTCGACCACAAATCCTAAAATGCTATTCATCGCTTGCTTTCTGACGTCAGCATCAATGTCTGCTGACATCGAATATTGCAAAAAAAATAGTTGCTTTAACGGTTGTGCAATCGCCCAATCGATGGCTTTTTGCCATAGAGTATTAGCATCTTGTTCAATATCTCCACTAAAATCAGTATTGCTGATCATATTGGTCGCAAATTCTTGTTTAATGGATAAGAACAGCTGGCTCATGATGTCTTTTTTGGTTGGAAAATGATGAAACAAGGTGCCCGTTGCCACGCCAGCCGCTTTGGCTATTGAGGCGGTCGATGTAGCATTAAAGCCTTTCTTTACAAACAGCTGTAAAGCTGAATCTAAAATGGCTTGTTTCTTATCTGTGGTCATCACTGCTTTATGGCTCATCGAATCAAGATACCTGTTGATCTAAAGTCTGTTTATAAGGAGAGAGTTGATGATTATCTGTTAAATCAGTTTGACTCTTCATTACGCAGAGCAATTATTGCTTGCCACACAATAATTGCAGTGGCGATAATCCGGTGTTAACGCAAGAAAAACTTCATTAATAACCGTTGGATAATACCGCCATAAGGCGGGTGAACCAAGATACCACTATTTATTTTACCGCTGTGTAGAATGGTTTTAGCGTGGCTAAAGGTTAAAAAACCTTCTTTGCCGTGGTAGTGCCCCATACCTGATGGACCAATGCCACCAAAGGGCGCATCATCGGCGGCAACATGAAATACCGTATCGTTAATGCATACACCACCAGAATGAGTGTGAGCTAATATTTTTTGTTGAGTTTGTGGCTCAAAACTCATCACATATAAGGCTAATGGACGATCGTTTTTATTGATGTAAGCCATCGCTTCATCAATCGACTGGTAGCTAATAATCGGTAATAAAGGTCCAAAGATCTCGTCTTGCATAATCAGCATATCATCAGTGGTATTAGTCACTAGTTGAGTGGCTATTTTCCGCTGTGTTGTTGATATTGGGCCTGTAATGGCGGAAGTGATGCTTGCACCTTTGGCTTTTGCATCGTCTAACACTTTGATTAGGCGATGGTACTGACGATCATTAATGATATTACCGTAGTCTGGGTTGGTGTCGAAGTTAGGGTACATTTTATTAAATCGACGTTGGTAAGCGGCAATAAATGCCTCAACTTTTTCTGCTGGGCATAAGACATAGTCAGGGGCGACACATATTTGCCCCGCATTTAAGCACTTACCAAAAATAAGTCGCTCTACTGCTGTGTCTATTGGCATATCTGGAGCAATGATCGCTGGCGATTTGCCCCCTAGCTCTAAGGTGACTGGGGTTAAGTTATTCGCTGCGGCGCGCATAACATGGCGGCCAACAACGCTAGAACCGGTAAACAGAATATGGTCAAACGGTAATCCTGAAAACACCGCGGCCACATCGGCTTCACCTTCAACGACTGCAACTTCAGTAGGGTCAAATATTGTTGCCAACATCTGACTTAATACCGCATTCGTTGCCGGAGTAAACTCAGACATTTTGAGCATTGCGCTATTACCGGCGGCAATGGCGGTGATTAGCGGACCCATTGATAACATGACCGGGAAGTTCCACGGCACTATGATGCCTATCACGCCTAATGGCTGATATTGCACCGAAACTTTAGATGGCGACAGTAATAAACCGGCATGGCGTCGACTGGGTTTCATCCATGATTTAAGCTGTTTGATGGTGTAATTGATGTTATTTACACAAGGCATAATATCGGAAATGATAGTGTCATTTGGCGATCTATGACCGTAATCATTGATTAAGGCATCGATAATAGCTTGCTGGTTATCGAGTAATGCTTGTTTTAGACGAGTTAATTTATCGACTCGTGATTGATAATCAGGTGCTGGATTAGACAGGAAACGCGCGCGTTGATCGGCTAGTGATTGTCGTAGTTGTGTTTCAATATTATCAACGGCCATATTCATATTTTGTCTCCAACAAAAATAACGATGTTGATTTGCTGAGTGTCATATTGAACAACTCAATAAACCGACTGATTAGTCGGTCTAATGTTAGGTTGTTTTTTGATCTAAAGCAAGTTTTCGGTTTTGATTTGACTTTGATCACTAAGTGACTCTTTAATATTGACTATACTTAATTTCAATGCTGAACATATCTTTAAACGTGGGGTGTTATTCAGCGTTGATGAAACTTATATTGGTGAAACGAAACAGAGTGTGTTTATCTGGTATGTAATGTTTTAGCAAATGATATGGAGGAAGATAATATGCGTACTCGTAATATTTTATGGCCTACCGATTTTTCTGATACGGCGTCACATGCATTACGTTATGCCATTGAAATGGCAAATTTATACCAAGTTGGGATTCGTATTGTGCACGTAGTTGATCAGCCTTTTGGTGATGAAAATTATATGGTACTTGCGATTACTCCCGAAGAGTTAGCTAAAAGTATGGAAGAAGCGGCTGCGAGTCGAATGCATGAACTGCTTGGGCAGCTAAATACTAATTTAAAAATTGAAACGGTTATCCGCCGTGGCGATGCGATTACCGAAATTTTAGCCGAAGCCAATAAAGGTGATATTGGCATGGTGGTAATTGCCAGTCATGGCAGAAGCGGGTTGGCTCATTTTTTACATGACAATGTAGCCGAAGCCATTGCCAATAAAGCTGATTGCCCTGTATTAGTGGTTAAATAGCATGGCTTGTTGAAGCTGGCTAGGGTATTACCAAACGGTGCTTTTAATCTGCTTAAAAGCTGGAGCCGGGTTGAGTTAAAAATTCGATTTCGGCAGTTGTAGAGTCGCGCCCTAATATTTTATTTCGATGTGGATAACGATTAAATTGCGCGATAATAGCTTGATGTTGCAGTTGGCTGGGCAGATTATTGGGCGCATATTGCTCAAATAATGGCAAGCCTTGTTGATGGATTTTCATTGATTCACTATGCATGTAGGGCATGATTAAAAAGCCCGCTTGTTGTGTTGGTAACTGAGCTAAACAGCCTAATGTTACAGCTTCTTGTGCAAGTACTAATGCGATATTGTCAGCGGCAAATGCCGCTGGGGTATCGCGATGAATATTTCGTGAAAATTGGTCTAGCACGATAATTTCAGCTAATCGGCCTTGAGCATTAGTACGCCAATGTTGTAATTCACCTTTTACGGCTGCATCAAGCGTGGTGCTAAAAGCTTGTTTTATCTGCAAATCAAGCGCTAAATCCTTTATCCACCATTGCTTAGAGGATAGTTGCACAAACCAAAAATCAATTACATGGTCTGGGGTAACACTTGTTATTATTTGATTCATTTTGCTAAATCCAATTGCGGTTATCGTGACTCGTTGCATTAAGTGATCGTGTAATAATCAGTTCGGCCACTTGTATTGGTATATATGGGAACACCACACTGCCACTGGCTAATCCAACTTCAACATATGCTAGTTTAGCCTGTTTTTGGCTTTGAGTTTGAGTAATCGAAACGTGTTGAACTTTTTCAAATGTGACTCGTTTCCATTGTTGACCTAAAAAGCCACTGTGCTGCCAAATCACCTGTTCTGCTACGACATAACCCCACTGTTTATAGCGGATAAACAGTGCAACTATTACCATGATGGCGGCAAACCAAATCACTTCAAAAAAACCAAGGCTTTGATTGCCATAATACCCCATGATACTGATTACACTGGCTAGGGTCAGTGGCAGCGCGATTCTTCTGGTTAGCCAATTAACATGAATAGGCGAGTAACTGTTGGGCAGTGCGCTTGCTCCACCGCTGAGGTGAGGTATTTTTGCCAAAAGAGATTCTATTTCAGCTGACTTAACGCTTGGAACTAACATGTGTTGCTTGGTCTTATGTTCAACCTCATGGCCTTTGACTTGTTTGAAGTATAAGGTCCATCGGTTAAATAAACGTGCAATGATAGGTTGTTGAACATGCACTAATTGAATACGCCTTATAGCCAAGGCATCTTGTTGATGTGAAATCACACCGCCACTGCGCTGTAAAGTATCATCATGTTTGTCGAGCTGATATGGATGATATTTTAAGATTGCCGCGATAATTGAAATTAACGAAAACAAGCTGTAAACCCCAAACAACACCACTATGACCATGATGGTTTGTAGGCCAATATTTTGATGGGTTTGTTGCTGGGCCCATAGCCAAAATTGCTGCGCCACTGGTGAGTCAAATATGTTATCCCAATTGACTTGACCTGCTATGGGGCCGGCAATGACTGCAAACCAAATAAAGTTGTTTTGATAAAAGCCAAATAACACTAAATCCCATAAACTTTTACGCACTACAGTCTGGGAGGTATCTGCGCTATCTTGTTCGTTAACCTGTGAATGTTCACTTGTTGATGCTGTTTTTGCGTGGGGTAAATTTAGCAGCAAACGTTTTAGGGTTTGCGCTTGTTGGGTATCTAAAGCCGCTAAGTGAGCCTCATCATTCTTAGATCCTGCAGTTTCAATCACTAAGGTTCCAAGTGACAGTGGCTTAAAATAAAAGGGTTGTTCATAACGAATATTTTGAATACGGCTAAGGGGTATTTCATCTTTTTTAGTAAACAATAAGCCGCGTTTTACTTCAAGTTGATGGTTATTAAGACGAAAGCGAAATTTACGCCATTCTATTATCGCCAATAATGTCACCAGCAATAATAGTATGCCAGACGCCAATATGCCCCATTGCATGTCAAAACCTTGTTTCCATCCAGTGTAAACAATGGGCACAATAGCAAAGCCATTGCTAAGGATGCTTTTTAAGGTACTGAAAATATTACTGACGATAGACCACGCTGACAGTGCTTGCCATTGCTGTAAATCACTTGCGATATTGATGTTATCGGTTAGCGTATGATTAATATCGCTGCTGGCTGCATCAACTGGTTGAACAGTGACAACGGCTTCCGTTCCATGCGGCTGATGGTTATCTGCTGTTGATGGCTTATCCATTATGGTTATCCTGTTGCGCAGGATAAATGGATAAAGTATCGGTTTCTTGGTTAGGAGCCCTTGTTTCAACCATATCATCTTCGGCGATGCCTGACGGGTGACTCGCTGCCGCTTGGCTTAATAAGTGTTGGCGTAAATGTTCAGCTAAATCAGCATTGAGGCCTGGTAAATCTATTTCAGCTAATCCACTGCCAGCACTAAAGCATTTTAAGGTGACCAAGTTGTATTTTCGCTCAAGAGGTCCCTGAGACAAATTAACATGTTGCAGCCGAGTATAGGGCAGCGCTGTTGTCGATATCCAAAATAATCCTTCACGCAGCACCATTTCATGTTTAAACAATCCATAAGCAATTTTGCTGGCTTTGAGGTGGATAAGTTTAATGATTATAGCGGCCAACAAGGTTACTGAAACTAGCCCTACTAGGGCTATCATTAATGGCAGTGGTTGAGCGATTAATTGAAATACACTTAATAGCGATAAGGCAACTACTGCTATAAGCGTACTAATGATGAGCAATAACTTAGGATAGTTAGCATCAATATTGCTCAGTGGTAAGTCGGCCAGCTGAATGTAATCGGCTTGAGATAAACGTCGACCATGATCATAAATATTTGTTGATGATTCTTTTTCTGCTGACAATTTTTCTGCGGATAATATAGCGGTATCGCTTATTATTGCAGGCTCATTGATTGGTGGTTGCTCGAATGGGTTCTTCACGTGCGGCGGAGTATCCATGTTTGTTCACTGTCCATGTCTGCTATTTCTATTATTAAAAACTATAACTAGATTGGTTTAACTTAGGTAGAGTTAATCATCTTAGGTATCGATAAATCAATGCCGTGGCTTAACAATCAGTAATTAATTATGCAGTAATAAAGCCACTCCAGTAATAGTGCTTGCGTGACGGGCTATTGATACAGTAATTTCAACTGAGTGATATAGAGACAATAGGGCGTGTAAAAGATGTTTTCAAATAATTACGTGATCAATAAATCGCAAAAAGCATTTTTACGGAAATTATATTTAGCGCATTTGCTTGATGAAGAACAGCACAACTTATTAAGCCTGCAAAAACTGACTCAGATGCCCAGAAGAACATTGCAAGATGCAATAGCGGCATTTGTCGATATTGGGATTGAAGTGGACTTTGTGCAACAAGGCCAACGTCATAATGATGGTTATTATCGCATATCAACCTGGGGACCAATTAGCAGTGCTTGGGTTAATAGTCATTTTGAGCAGATTAAACAACATATTGAGACGATTGCTGAGCTTGAAAGGGTAAGTTAGGCTATTTTTACAGCAATAATGAGTTGTTAAAAGGGCTATTCATGGCAATAAAGATAATGTTATTCAATGCACAAGGTCTATTATTATCTCAAGGAGATGAGGCCCTTATGGCTGAATATGACCCACAACAGCATTTAATATGGGTCGATATTACCAGTCAACATAGCCAAGCATTTTTTAAGCAATATCCTTACTTTGGTATCGATCATCTCGATTTTGAAGACGCACAACGTGAACGTCATCCTCCGCAGTTTGAAGAATATGAGACACATTCATACTTGCTCACCCATGAGCTTATGGACCGAGAAGAGTATCTTCTGCTTGAACGCAGCCAGTTACTACTGCATGTAAATGATCACTTTTTAGTCACTCAACATATTAAACCGTCAGTCAGTGTCAGTAAGGTTACCCAACGGATCTCTGAGCATGGTCAGCTTGATAATGCTGATATGAGTCAAGTGTGCTTTGATCTCATGCGCCAAATTGTGGTTGATTATTTAGCTGTGATGTTAGCGTTAGAAGAGCGTTTAAGTGACATAGAAGATGAGATTTTTGAGGTGTCATCTGATGATTTACTGGCAGAGTTAATCGGTTATAGCAGTAAATTACAAAAAGCAAAACGTTCATTCAGTTATCTCGAAGAGATATTGCAACAATTGCTTCGCGATGACAGCCATCAACATATTAAGATGGATTATCAACAGCTAAGCTATTTATATAATCAGTTTGAGCGATTATCCAGTCGTGCCAGTCTTTATCAAGGCTTAGTGGATAGCCTCATTAATGGCTTTATTTCGGTGAGTGCTCATAAAACCAATCGGGTCATGATGACATTAACCCTAGTTACCGCCGTTTTTTTACCGTTAACCTTAGTGGCGGGTATTTACGGAATGAATTTTGATAATATGCCTGAATTAAAATGGCGCTTTGGCTATTTTGCAGTATTGATCCTAATGGCTGTGATTGCGGTATCAGGTTTATGGATCGCAAAGATTAAGCGTTGGTATTAACTAGGCTGAGTGATAAGAGGGTAATTGAGGTGGCAGGATTTCAACATGGGTTAGATTTCGGTGGGCCCCAAGACGGCTTAACCCAAGATTATGTTGTCGAGCCATCGGCTAAAAATCCAATTAGCCCCCCAGTTACTTGGATTAAAGGTTTTCTATCGCCCAAGCAACAGCAGTTATTGCTCAATGAAGTGAATCAATATCCATTAGAGCGGGTTTCAATTGAGGTATATGGTAAACAGCATCTGACTCCTCGAACCCAAGTGTGGTTTGGTGATCCTGGATGCGATTATCATTATTCTAAATTACACATTACCGCATTACCTTGGCCCAGAGTCCTGAGCCGATTACGTGCCAAATTACTTAATGATCATCAAATAGACACTAATTCAGTATTGGTTAATCGTTATGCTGATGGCCATGATTGTATGGGCTGGCACAGTGATGATGAACCTGAGATTGTCAGCGGTTCTGCTATCGCTTCTGTTACTTTAGGCGCCTGTAGAGACTTTGTTGTGCGTCACAAAAACACTAAAATAAAAGTGAATTTTGCACTTGGATCTGGCGATTTACTCATTATGCATCCCAGTATGCAGCAACACTGGCAACATGCTTTACCTAAACGCCTTAAGGTGGTTGAACCGCGTATTAATTTTACTTTTCGACAAATTATCCCTAATTACTATGGTTAACAGATATCGTTAATGGCCATAGCTAAAAGCGAAATGCCTAGAGGCTAGGACGCTGCGCGGCTAGATGCTATAGAATCTCAGTAGCTAAGCAGTCTCTATCCCAGAGATGACAAGCGATATCGAGTAAAATTGAAGTGCTGTATCCGCGTAGCGAACTAGCAGCGAAGCGAATCTAGAACCTCGGAGACCGAAGGTCGAGCTAGTTTGGGAATATCGCTAAAATGGATCATTATTGAACCGTTAACCGCTATGTATACGTACTCATTAGCATTGGTACAAACTGTGGTAATGAATAGATGAATAATGCTGGTGGGCAAACTTTCGAAGACTCGAACCTACAATCGACGTCACAATCTACTGTCAATGCACTTTATTGGTTAGGTGATGATCTGCGGGTAGCAGATAATGCCATTTTTGCAGATATCGCCCAGCATGCACAACAGTTGATGGTGGTGTACTGCATCGACCCTAGCTGGTTTCGCCAAGCTCAATATCAGGCTGAGTATGTTGGTAAGTACCGACTGAGGTTTTTACTGGAGTCATTACGGGCTTTAGACGAAACGTTAAATCAATATGGTCAACAGGTGCATATTGTTTATGCATCAGCGCAAAAATCGTTACCCTATATAATTCAAGCTCATAATATTTCAAGGGTATACCGTAGTAACCATAGTGGTGCCGATGAGCAAACGGCTTGGCAAGTGATTCAGCAGCAATGCCCCAATGTTGAATATTCGACTATTACTACGCAAACGCTGTTTGAGCTGCAGCAACTGCCTTTTGAATTAGCCGATCTGGCTGCGACATTCAGCCAGTTTCGTAAAAAGGTCGACAACGTTAATATCAGCCCAGCCATTGATGCAGTATCTTGGCTCCCGCCTATGGTTGCACTTAAGCCACAAGACAAACAACTTCAGTCTTGGCTGGCTTATCCTAGTTGGTTGCCACAAACTCACACGATGAACAATGTCTTTTGCGGTGGTGAAGCACAAGGAAAATTGCAATTAGACAGTTACTTTTCGTCAAATTTAGCTCATAACTATAAAGCGGTACGCAACGAACTTGATGGCTGGGAATGCTCAACAAAGTTTTCGCCTTGGTTAGCCAATGGTTGCTTATCGGCAAGACAAGTCGTGGTAGCATTAAAGCAATTTGAGTTGCAACAAGGTGCTAACGAATCGACCGAGTGTATTTTGTATGAGCTGCTTTGGCGTGAGTATTTCCATTTTTACGCGCATAAATTCAATACGCTGGTGTTTAGATTTTCAGGCATTAATGGGCGTAAACCATTAACCAGTTTTTACGCCCAACGCATTCAAGCTTGGAAAACCGCCACTACACCTTATCCGTTTGTGAATGCATTGATGAAGCAGTTAAATGACACTGGCTATATGTCAAACCGCGGCAGGCAAATTGTAGCAAGTTGCTTGGTCAATGAACTGCAATGTGATTGGCGTTATGGGGCGGCGTATTTTCAACAGCAATTAATTGATTATGATCCAGCTGTGAATTGGGGCAATTGGCAGTATCTAGCCGGTGTTGGCGCCGACCCACGCGGTTCGAGACGTTTTAATCTGCAAAAACAGCAGCAGACATACGATCCACAAGGATTATTTATTAATGCATGGTTGGGACGTGAGGCATTACAGCAACATGATGAGAGCCATGCGTTATATTGTATCGATAGTGTCGATATAACCGATTGGCCAAGGAGTTAATGTCAGTTCAACTTGAGAAAGCTGTGCTCAAACGTTAACTTTTACCCTGCTTGTTTGACCTTTATTCGGCAAACCAGTACCCTGCGATTTCATCGATATGGATTAATAAGAGTATCACTATGTCTGTCGAACAAATCATTACCGATAAATTGAATCACGCTTTTGCGCCATTGCATCTAGAGGTGATTAATGAAAGTAACCGTCATCATGTGCCGCCTAATTCAGAAACCCATTTTAAAGTGGTTGTAGTTAGCGATCAATTTAGCGAACAGCGTTTACTTGCTCGTCACCGTTTGGTTAACCAAGCACTTGCAGACGAATTAGCCAACGGTGTACATGCCTTATCTATCAATGCTTACAGCCAGCCAGAATGGCAAGCTTTAGATGAAGTACCTAAAACGCCTAACTGTAAAGGCTAATGTTTCTCACTTTGTCTAGTGTATAAAAAAACCTCACCTATGACGTGAGGTTTTTTGTTTTTGTCGTAAATCAGTTGTATTTGTCACTCGTTATGAATATGTTACAGTCATGGAGTAGAAGAGCCTGATTGATAAAGGATATAGACATGGGCAAGGTGGTACCAATCTGCTGGTTAATGGTTCTTATATTACTATTTGGCTGTCAACAAGAGGCGCCAGCAAAGGCAAACTCTGTTTCTCAAACTGATTTACTCCCTCATCAAGTTATTAAATGGCGTTTAGCAACCTCATGGCCGAAAAACTTGCCCGGTTTAGGCATGGCCCCAGAACGATTTGCGCAGTTAGTCAAACAAATGTCAAACGGACGTTTAGTGATTACGGTTTATGGCGCCGGGGAGTTGATGCCTGCTTTATCGGTTTTTGATGGTGTAAGTAACGGCACCATTGAAATGGCGCATAGCGCTTCATATTATTGGAAAGGCAAAGCACCCGCTGCGCAGTTTTTTTCATCAATTCCTTTTGGTTTAACCGCACAACAGATGAATGCATGGCTTCATTATGGTGGTGGAATGGCATTGTGGGAGGAAGTTTATCAGCCTTTTGGCGTGTTACCGTTGGCAGGAGGAAATACTGGCATGCAAATGGGCGGCTGGTTTAATAAAGTCATTGCAACACCTGAAGATTTTAAAGGCCTTAAAATGCGCCTACCTGGCATTGGGGGCGAGGTGCTTAAGAAACTGGGTGGTGTTCCTGTTGATGCGCTAGCTGGCAGGGAATTATATAGCGCGCTCCAAACCGGGGCTATTGATGCTGCTGAGTGGGTCGGCCCTTATAATGATTTACCGCTAGGTTTGTATCAGGTGGCTAAGTACTACTATTATCCAGGCTGGCACGAGCCTGGATCGACCATGGAATTTCTCATTAACAAGCAGGCTTTCTCTGCCTTACCTGAAGATTTACAAATGATGGTTAAAGTTGCGGCAAGTGCCATTAACCAAGATATGTTAGACGATTATACTCAAGGCCATATTGCTGCCATGGACGTATTGCTTAACGAACACAATGTCCAAGTGAAAGCTTTTCCCTATAGTGTTATGCGAGCATTAAAAAATGCCCGAGATGATGTCCTTAATCATGAAGCGGCTAAAGATCCGCTATTTAATAAAGTATTAGAGTCATATATCGCTAATGAGAAGTCTGTGAAACGTTATTTTAGTTATACCGAAGATGCGTTAAGTCAGTTTGAAATAGATGAACAACATGCGCAGTAAACTCTGACTGTGACAATGCTGGAATAGTGATAGTATCTGGTTATTAGGCTTTATATTGTAAGATTTTTAAATTTATTTTGGAGAAAGCAATGCCTTTATTAGACAGTTTTACCGTAGACCATACACGTATGAATGCGCCAGCGGTTCGTGTTGCTAAGCATATGAGCACGCCAAGTGGCGATGCTATTACTGTATTCGATTTGCGTTTTTGTGCACCCAATAAAGATATCCTCAGCGAGCGTGGTATTCATACGCTTGAGCATTTATTCGCTGGCTTTATGCGTGATCATTTGAATGGTGATGGTATTGAGATTATTGACATTTCACCTATGGGATGTCGCACAGGTTTTTACATGAGCTTAATTGGTCAACCGACAGAAAGTAACGTTGCTGATGCTTGGTTAGCAGCCATGATTGACGTCACAAATGTGATTGATCAAAAAGATATCCCTGAATTAAATGAGTATCAATGTGGCACATACGAGATGCACTCATTAGAACAAGCTCAAGATATTGCGCGGATGATTATTGCTGCTGGCGTAAGCGTTAACCAAAATGATGATCTCAAACTGAGTGATGAAATTTTAGGTAAATTATAATTCAATTGATTAACTCGGTAATCATAAAGCGGCTTTAGCCGCTTTTTTTGAAAATAGCACATCTCAATGTCGAGTAAACGTTAAAAGTACGCTATTTTTATGTGAAAAAAACCGTTATTGTGATGCCTATGTTTTAGTTAGTAACTTGTCAAATTAAGCGATTTTTGCGTGAACAGACACATATACGGAGATTAATATGTCTAACCACCCATTTAGCCTGTCAGTGATAGCCACCGCAGTGCTTTATGTTTGCTATTCAACCAATGCTGTTGCCGAAACGGTAACAGAGTCTATTGATAAGATTAATAATCAACTTGAGTTGCAGCAGTCATCAATAAGCCAATATCATTATCGTCAGAGTGATATTGTGCTCGGTTTGGCGGGCGCAACAGTATTACCTGCTACACCACATCAAAATGTGATGTTCACCCATGCGGGGGCCACAGACGGTGTTGCTATTTTACAAGATGGAATCTTCTTTTCTCCGGCGCCGTATTCAGGACAACATCTAGCATTGCAACCTAATTTGTTGCATCAACAACAAGTATCCTTTACGGGGATGACCAGTGTCACCGAAAGCTCTGAAGCCGCTTTTGGTAAATTGGATTATCAGTCTGTACAAATTAGCCCTAAAAAAGCTGCAACTGATGTTAACCTTGAAGGCAGTGATAATAGCGCCATCAATGGTGGTGTCATAGTGAGTGGCACTTCGAAAGAATCTGGTATGTTACTGGCGGTTGATTATCAATCAGCGTCAGACGATGTCGGTTATCGTATTTCGCAAGAGGCCGATACCACCCAAAAAGATATTTTATTTAAAATAGCAGCCAAAAGTTTACCTGGTGCGCGCAACCAACAGACTACCGAATTCAGTTACCAGTATTCATCGCAAGACAGTGATCGCGGAAATTTAGGGCTAACCTCTGCAGATTTCGCCTTAAACCCGACTGCCTTATATTCCGCATCCAGCACAGATAACACTGATGGCGAACGTCAACGTTATGTACTCGCTCATAAGGTGATATTGTCAGCGACGTCAACCATGGATACTGATTTTTACTATCAAACCTATTCGCAACAAACTCAAGAAATGCGTTTTGTTGATGGTGTGCAGATTGATAATGACTCACTAACTGACATTGCGACGTTTGAAACATCACCCACTGTCGATGGCATGAACTTAGGCGCGTTAACGCAAAACAACGACTTTGCTGGCTTTGGTGTGCAAACTAAAGGTGTCACTATGTATGGTCAACATCAAGTGACTTATAGTGCACGTTATCACACCGACAAAGCTGAAATGCGTTTAGGTCAACGAGATTGGTTATGGGGCAATGATTTAGTACTTTTACCCACCACAGATAATGAATATGCTCTGACTTATACTGACGATGCTTCAGCTTTTTCATCTGCGGTAGATACCAAATTAAATTATGGTCAGTGGTCTGTTAACCTTGGTTTAGGTTATGAGCATGTCAGTGTTTCGCGCGAGCTTGGTGATGTAAATACGAGTCTTAACGCTGCTGATTTTTCTGATGATGGCTGGTCGCCATCTATTGAAGTGGCTTATCAGAGTGGGCCGTGGTTAGCCGCGTTACAAGCCAAACAAGCTTGGACCGCCGCATCAGCTGGCAATATTGAGCAAACGGCGCAAGAAGCACTGCAATATCAATTAGCGTTAAGCTATCAACAAGATGCTTTATCGATTGCCATGACGGCTTATATGCATGATTACGATAGCCAGCATGTAAGCTGTTTGCCGGGCATGGTATGTGATTATGAGCAAATATCATTACAAGAGAATATTAAAGATGTCTCAGTTGTCGGCGCAGATTTGAGCATAGCCTATGGCGTTAGTTTTGATAGTTTTTCAATTCCTCTTAAAGCCAAATATCAATATACCCAAGCTGAAACAGATAATGCTAATTGCAATGAGTTGATGGGATGTTTTGCTGCTAATAGTCAACTACCTTGGGTACCTGAACAACAACTGACCTTAAGCTCAGGTGTTGTTTATGGCGACTTTTCTATTATGGCTCAAGCCTTGTATCAATCTGAATTAGGTTATCAAGGTGGCTTCACAAATGAGCGTGCTATCGATAGTCAATGGAAAGTTGATATCGCCGCAACTTACCGTTTGACTGAGCAGCACGAGCTGTATGTTCGTGTAGAGAATTTGTTAGACGAAGAGTTAGTGGCAAATCGCACTGTAATGGGATCCCAAGGACAGTCTGAAATGACGACTTACTTTGGTTATCAAGGCCATTTTTAGAGAATCGTTTATAGGCTAAGGTAAGCTGTAGACATAGTCGTTCACAACTGATGTGACTTTGATGTCAAAATACCAATACTCCTCAAGTGATGACTCATTTGGGGAGTATTATTTATGTCACAATTGTTCTCGTGGTTGAACAGCTGAAATTTATTTCTTTAAAATTAATGCGATAGTTTTTTTATCAGATTTTCGTATACGGCATAACCTTGCAGGTTCTTATTCGTTCAGTCTGATCTAAAAATCATTTAACAAAGTAATGTATTGGTATGAAAACACCTATAATTTTCGTGGCGATAGTCTCATATTTGCGGTAAAATGCGCGCGACCAGCGTGATTACGATCGCATTTTCGAGTTAAATCTGCGCTAGCTCAAACGTGAGGCATTTGTTAATGCTTTGTTTTTGCAGCGGAACGTGGCGCATTGTCTTTCCTTCAAACGTAGTGCTTGTGGATATGATTACAATTAAGAAAGGATTGGAACTGCCTATAGCAGGCGGACCAGAGCAAGTTATCCATAATGGCCCAGCCATTAGACACGTAGCGACTTTGGGTGAAGAGTATATTGGCTTACGTCCAACGATGAAAATCAAAGTGGGCGATAAAGTACAAAAAGGCCAAGTTCTTTTTGAAGATAAAAAGAACTTAGGCGTTAAATATACGGCTTTAGCCAGTGGTACTATTTTAGAAATCAACCGAGGTGCAAGACGTGTACTTCAGTCAGTTGTTATTGCTGTGGAAGGTGACGATAGCGTTACTTTTGCTCAATACGATGCTGATAAGTTAGACACGTTAGACGTACAAGTTGTTCGTGATAATCTGATTGACTCAGGTTTGTGGACTGCTTTACGTACACGCCCTTTCAGTAAAGTGCCGGCTGTAGATGCTACTGCTGCAGGTATTTTTGTTACTGCAATTGATACCCAACCTCTTGCTGCCGATCCTGTGGTAGTCATAGCTCAACATAAAGAAGATTTTGCTAACGGCCTTAAGGTTCTAGCACGATTGACTGAAGGTAAAGTTTACCTATGTAAAGCACAAGGTGCCGATATCCCAGCAGCCAATGCGCAAGTCCAAGAGTTTGCGGGTAAACATCCAGCAGGCCTTGTGGGTACGCATATTCACAACGTTCTTCCAGCTTCTGCAACACGTACTGTGTGGCATATTGGCTATCAGGATGTGATTGCTTTTGGTCAACTGTTCACTCAAGGTGTATTAAACACTGAACGTGTGGTTGCTATTGGTGGTCCTAAAGCGAAAAAACCTCGTCTAGTTCGTACCGTTTTGGGTGCAAGCATGACTGAACTGACTGCTGATGAAACAGTTGGTGATGGTGTTCGTGTGATTTCGGGCTCAGTGTTAAGCGGTCGCACAGCGGTTGGACCTCAAGCTTATCTGGGGCGTTATCATCAGCAGGTGAGCGTACTGGAAGAAGGGACAGAAAAAGAATTGTTCGGTTGGGCTATGCCTGGCGCAGATAAATTCTCTATCACTCGTGCATTCTTAGGCCACTTAAGCCCATCGCGTCTATTTAATATGACCACTAGCACCTGCGGTTCAGACCGTGCAATGGTACCTATTGGTAACTATGAACGCGTGATGCCTCTAGACATTCTACCTACTATGCTACTTCGTGATTTACTCTCTGGCGATTTTGACGGCGCAGCCCGTTTAGGCGCATTAGAGTTAGATGAAGAAGATTTGGCATTGTGTACGTTCGTATGTCCAGGTAAGTATGACTACGGTTCATATTTGCGTGATTGTTTAGATACGATCGAGAGGGAAGGCTAATGAGTTTGAAAGATTTTATCGAACGTATTGAGCCGCAATTTGAAAAAGGCGGCAAGTACGAAAAGTGGTATGCCCTTTATGAAGCGGCTGCCACAGTATTTTATACTCCGGGTAAAGTGAACAAAGGGGCAACCCACGTTCGCGATAATGTTGACCTAAAACGTATCATGATTACGGTTTGGGCATGTACATTCCCAGCAATGTTTTTTGGTATGTATAACGTAGGCTTACAAGCTCAAGTCGCGATGGCAGCAGGTTTCGGCACGCCAGATGTTTGGCAAGTTGGCTTATTTGAGTTATTTGGCGCTCAACTTACTGCAGACTCTGGCATTACGTCCTTGATGTTCTACGGTGCGTGCTTCTTCCTACCTATCTACGCCGTGACTTTCATCGTCGGTGGTTTTTGGGAAGTGCTATTTGCATCAGTGCGTGGTCATGAAGTTAACGAAGGTTTCTTTGTTACCTCGGTACTATTTGCTCTGACTTTACCGGCTACTATTCCATTGTGGATGGTTGCACTAGGTATTACCTTCGGTGTGGTTGTAGCGAAAGAAATCTTTGGCGGTACAGGGCGTAACTTCTTAAACCCTGCATTGGCTGGTCGAGCTTTCTTGTACTTTGCCTACCCATTAAGCATGTCTGGTGATACTACTTGGGTTGTTGCTGATGGTTATTCAGGTGCAACAGCATTAAGCCAAGCAGCACAAGGTACGTTTGACTATGCCTCAACGGCTAACTGGATTGACTCTTTCATGGGCTTCATTCCTGGTTCAGTCGGTGAAGTCTCTACCTTTGCTATTTTGCTCGGTGGTCTGGTTATCATTTATGCCCGCATTGCCTCTTGGCGAATTGTCAGTGGTGTTTTCTTAGGTATGGTTGCTATTGCGACTTTACTTAACATGATTGGCAGTGACACCAACCCAATGTTTGCAATGCCTTGGTATTGGCACTTAGTGTTAGGTGGATTTGCATTTGGTATGATGTTTATGGCGACAGACCCTGTTTCTGCGTCGTTTACTAATACCGCTAAGTGGGCATACGGTTTCCTTATTGGTGCAATGGTAGTGTTTATCCGTGTGGTTAACCCTGCATTCCCTGAAGGTATTATGTTAGCTATTTTGTTTGCTAACCTATTTGCTCCATTATTTGACCACTTTGTCGTACAGTCAAATATCAAGCGGAGGATTGCTCGTGGCTAGTAATAAAGATTCGTTCGGAAGAACGCTATTTGTTGTTGTCGGCTTATGTCTTATCTGTTCAGTACTGGTTTCGACCGCTGCCGTGGTGTTAAAGCCTATTCAGCAAGAAAATAAGTTACTCGATAAGCAAAAGTATATTCTTGAAGCGGCGAGCCTGATAAATACCAAAGAAGGTAAAGTCACCAAGAAAGAAATCCTAAGCAAGTACGAACAATATGTTGAAGCTCGCTTAGTTGATCTTAAAACCGGTGAGTTTGTTGAAGGTAATGCTAACCTTTACGATCAACGTAAAGCGTCTCGTGATACTGACACTTCGTCTGTGCCAGAAAACGATATTGCCTCGATTAAACGTGTTGCAGATACCGCAGTGGTTTACCTTGTTCATAATGATGAAGGTAAACTGACTAGCGTCATTCTTCCTATTCACGGTTATGGTTTGTGGTCAACCATGTATGCACTTTTGGCACTTGAAGCTGACTTAAATACAGTTCAAGGACTTGTTTACTATGACCAAGGCGAAACGCCTGGTTTAGGTGGCGAAGTTGAAAATCCAAAATGGAAAGCATTGTGGAAAGGTAAGCAGTTATTTGATGCGCAAGGCAATCTGGCGATTAGTGTAACTAAAAACCCTGTAGTGGCGAGTTCTGTTCATGGTGTTGATGCACTTTCCGGTGCAACACTTACCAGTAACGGTGTACAACACTCATTGCAGTTTTGGTTAGGTAAAGAAGGTTTTGCAAACTTTATCGCTAAAGCACACAACGGAGGGTTAAGCTAATGGCTGACGCTAAAGAACTTAAACAGGTTCTAACCGGACCTATTATCAATAACAACCCAATTGCATTGCAAATTTTGGGTGTGTGTAGCGCACTTGCTGTGACCAGTAAGTTAGAAACAGCATTGGTAATGACGATTGCATTAACTGCGGTAACAGCGTTTTCTAACCTGTTTATCTCACTTATCCGTAATCATATTCCAAGCAGTGTGCGTATTATTGTACAGATGACCATTATTGCTTCGTTAGTGATTGTGGTTGACCAAGTATTACAAGCTTATGCCTACGCTATCTCTAAGCAGTTATCGGTGTTCGTTGGCTTAATTATTACTAACTGTATCGTAATGGGTCGTGCTGAAGCTTACGCAATGAAAACCCCGCCTATGATGAGCTTTATGGATGGTATCGGTAACGGTTTAGGTTACGGTGCAATTCTATTGTCTGTCGGCGTAGTGCGTGAACTATTTGGTAATGGTTCATTATTCGGCGTAGAAATCCTCAGTAAAATCTCTGACGGTGGTTGGTATCAACCTAACGGTTTATTACTGCTACCACCGAGTGCATTCTTCTTGATCGGTGGTCTGATCTGGTTGATCCGTACGTATAAGCCAGAGCAAGTTGAAGCAAAAGGGTAAACGCAATGGAACATTATATTAGTTTATTAATTCGCTCCGTTTTCATTGAAAACATGGCGCTAGCGTTCTTCTTAGGTATGTGTACTTTCTTAGCAGTATCAAAGAAAATCACTACTGCGATGGGCCTAGGTGTTGCAGTTATCGTGGTACTGGCTATTTCGGTTCCTGCTAACCAAATTATTTATCAAGGTCTGTTAGCTCCAGGTGCTCTAGCTTGGGCTGGTTTCCCTGATGCTGATTTGAGCTTCTTGAAGTTCATCACCTTTATCGGTGTGATTGCAGCACTTGTGCAAATTTTGGAAATGGCTTTAGACAAGTATTTTCCACCTTTGTACAACGCGTTGGGTATTTTCTTACCTTTGATTACCGTGAACTGTGCAATTTTCGGTGCAGTATCTTTCATGGTAGAGCGTGATTATAACCTTGGCGAGAGCGTAGTATTCGGTATTGGCTCTGGTATTGGTTGGGCGTTAGCAATCGTATTGCTAGCCGGTATCCGTGAAAAGATGAAATATTCTGACGTGCCAAATGGCTTACGAGGCTTAGGGATTACCTTCGTTTCTGCAGGTCTTATGGCTCTAGGTTTCATGTCATTCTCAGGTGTTTCTCTGTAAGAGTCACTGAGACGACGCATTAATTTGAACCTTTAAGGATAAGTGAATGGGTATTCTTGAATCTACTCCACTAGAAGTCTATCTAGGTGTGAGTATGTTTACTGTGATTGTCTTGGTTTTGGTGTTAGTGATTTTATTCGCTAAATCAAAACTAGTGGCAAGCGGTGATATCATTATTGGTATTAACGGCGACGCAGATAAAGCAATTAAAACAGGTGCTGGCGGCAAGTTACTTGGCGTTTTAGCAGACAACGGCATCTTCGTATCAAGTGCTTGTGGTGGCGGTGGCTCATGTGGTCAGTGTCGTGTGAATATTAAGTCTGGTGGTGGTGATATTCTGCCAACCGAACTTGATCACATTAGCAAGGGCGAAGCTCGTCAAGGTTGTCGTTTATCTTGTCAGGTAAACGTTAAATCTGATATGGAAATTGAACTTGATGAAGAAATCTTCGGCATCAAGAAATGGGAATGTGCTGTTATCTCTAACGATAACAAAGCGACGTTCATTAAAGAACTTAAGCTGCAAATTCCTGATGGCGAGTCTGTGCCTTTCCGCGCCGGTGGTTACATTCAGATTGAAGCGCCTGCTCATCATATTAAGTATGCTGAGTTTGAAGTGCCTGATAAGTATCGTGGTGACTGGGAACACTTTGGTTTCTTCAAGTTAGAGTCTAAAGTAGACGAAGAAACTATTCGTGCTTACTCTATGGCTAACTATCCAGAAGAGTTTGGGATTATTATGTTGAACGTGCGTATTGCTACGCCACCGCCACGTAATTTAACCTTGCCTTGCGGTAAAATGTCTTCATATATTTGGAGCTTAAAAGCCGGTGATAAAGTGACTATTTCTGGTCCATTTGGTGAGTTCTTCGCTAAAGATACCGATGCAGAAATGGTATTTATTGGTGGCGGTGCAGGTATGGCCCCGATGCGCTCACATATTTTTGACCAATTAAAGCGTCTTAAATCTAAGCGTAAGATCAGTTTCTGGTACGGTGCGCGTTCTCAACGTGAAATGTTCTATGTAGAAGACTTTGATGGCTTAGCGGCTGAAAATGAGAACTTCAAATGGCATGTCGCGTTATCAGATCCGCAAGCAGAAGATAACTGGACTGGTTATACTGGATTTATCCATAACGTATTGTATGAAAACTATTTACGTGACCATGATGCGCCAGAAGATTGTGAGTTCTACATGTGTGGACCTCCAATGATGAACGCAGCTGTTATTGGTATGCTAAAAGATTTAGGTGTCGAAGACGAAAATATCTTATTAGATGATTTCGGTGGTTAATGAGTTAACCCATAACATCGACATGTAAGTCATGAGATTGCAGCAGTGCAGACAGGGTGGTTAAACACAGGTCTCGCATGCTGCAATTTTTTTTGTTGATTTAATACAAGTGTAAATTTGAGATGACTGTAAATTCAATCAAGTTACTGCTATTGCCAGCTGTTTTATTATTTGTGAGTGCATGTAGCTCTCCAGAGCCTATTATTTCATTATCTGGCAGTACAATGGGTACCACTTATCATATTAAAGTGGTCAGTAATAAAAGCTTACCCGAACCACAGCTACTGCAAGCTGAAATTGACATGGCATTGGAGGTGGTTAACGATCAAATGTCGACTTACCGTCCTGACTCAGAACTGTCTAAGTTTAATCAATTGCAGGTGCAGCAGAGCGTTAGCGTCTCGGCCGATACAATTAAGGTGATTAAAGAGGGCATGCGTCTTTATAATGAGACTGATGGTGCATTAGATATCACTTTAGGCCCAGTGGTTAATTTATGGGGATTTGGTCCCGATAAGCGCCCTATATCAGAACCTACTCAAGCTCAAATTGATGCTGCAAAAGCTAAAATGGGCATACATGAGCTGTCTGTAAACGGTTTGACATTAACCAAGCATAATGCAGATTTGTATGTCGATTTATCTTCAATTGCCAAAGGTTTTGGCGTCGACAAGGTTGCCGCTTTATTAGATAAATATCATGTATCTGGTTATTTAGTTGAAATTGGTGGCGAACTGAATGTCAAAGGAACTAAGAGTGATAATATCCCTTGGCGAGTAGCTGTAGAGCAACCAACCAGCGAAGGTCAAGCGGTTCAGCAAATCATTGAACCTGGCACTATGTCATTGGCAACTTCGGGTGATTATCGTAACTTTTATCAAGAAAATGGTGAGCGCTTCTCACATTTAATTGATCCTCGTACCGGCTATCCAATAAAGCATCAATTAGCTTCAGCAACCGTGTTACACTCTAGTTGTATGACCGCAGATGGATATGCAACGGCCATGATGGTGTTAGGTACAGAGGCTTCATTGGCGTTAGCTAAAAAGAACAATTTAGCGGTAATGTTGATAGAGAAGCAAGAGCAGGGATATCAGGTCTATTACAGTGATGCGTTTAAATCGTATCTTAAGTAGCTTGCTTATTTTTAAACTGGTTGATTGAGCTACTAATTTATTGAACCAGTTTACCCTAATCTGAATGAGTCAATAGGAGTTTGTGATGAGTACATTTATTGCAGCGTTTGTGGTTTTATTATTATTTTTTTTGCTAATGTCCATTGGCTATATCGTAAAGAAAAAAGCGGTAGAAGGCAGTTGCGGTGGTTTAGGTGTTTTAGGTATAGAGAAAGCCTGTGACTGTGATGATCCATGTGATAAACGCAAACGCCGTATGGAAAAAGAGCAAGCTCGAAATAAGTTGCTTAACCAAAATCGTATTATTTAACCTCGTTAATTATTTTAAGCTTAGGTTGTTTCACTAATGCTTTGTAAAGAGCCTTCATTTTGAAGGCTTTTTTTATGCTTGAGTATTGCTGGCCAGTTACAAAGCTTAGTTATAATGATAATGGTTATCAATTGTAAGTGTGTGAAAATAAAGGATAATTTGCATTTTACCCTATAGTGTTTTATTCTGTTTGTAATTGATCAAGATCACATTACTTCTCGAGGACACTACTATGAAAGGTCATCCTAAAGTCATCAGCCAACTCAATCGTGTACTTACTTGTGAGCTGACCGCTATTAACCAATACTTTTTACATGCTCGTATGTTTAAGCATTGGGGATTGGAAAAGCTTAATGAGAAAGAATATAAAAAATCGATTGAAGACATGAAGCATGCTGACAAGCTGATTGAACGTGTATTGTTTCTTGAAGGTTTACCTAACCTACAACAGTTAGATAAATTGCGTATTGGTGAACATGCTGAAGAAATGCTTAGCTGCGATCTCACTGCGATAACGGAACAAATTGCCATTTTGCGTGAAGCCATTAAGGTATGCGAAACTCAGCAAGATTATGTTAGTCGCGATTTAATGGAAGATTTACTCGAAGATGAAGAAGAGCATTTAGATTGGATTGAATCACAACAAGAGCTCATCACTCAAACGGGTATTCAAAATTACCTTCAATCACAAATTAACGATTAATAGGACATTATTATGAAAGGTCATCCAGAAGTCATCGATGCGCTCAATAGTTTATTGACCGGCGAATTATCTGCTATGGATCAATATTTTGTCCATGCTCACATGTATGAGGATTGGGGATTTAACGAACTTTATACCCGTATTCTACATGAATCAGACGATGAAAAATTACATGCAGCTAAGTTGATCCAACGTATTTTATTTTTAGAAGGCACTCCAGATGTTGCCAGTCGTGAAGCGCTCAACCTAGGTAAAGATGTGCAACAAATGCTACAAAATGATCTTGCATATGAATACCATGTGGCTGATCATTTACGTAAGGTTATCGGCTTATGTGAGCAAAAGGCTGATTACCAAACCCGTGAAATTTTAGAGGTGTTATTAGATGACACTGAATCTGATCATATGTATTGGTTAGAAAAGCAATTAGGTCTTATTGAACGTATTGGTTTACAGAACTATTTACAGACTAAAATGTAACGACTTAGTCGACACGTTACATGTTAGTAAAGCCCAACTCAGTTTGGGCTTTTTTGTGTCCGTGAGACAATGATTGAATACTGTTTTTATATACAGTATCATTGTTTTTAATTGAGTAAATGATGATGGTTATAGAATGCGTAAAATCATTCACATCGATATGGATTGTTATTTTGCTGCGGTAGAAATGCGAGATTTTCCTGAATTAAGAGGAAAGCCCATTGCTGTTGGCGGCAGAAGTGATCGCCGCGGTGTGATAAGTACCTGCAGTTATGAGGCCCGCAAATTTGGCGTGCGAAGTGCTATGTCCAGTTATCATGCACTGCAGCTGTGTCCGCAGTTAATTTTAGTGCCAGGGCGCATGGATGTATATAAATCGGTGTCTGTGCAAATACGTGAGATCTTTCATCGATACACAGATCTTGTCGAACCCTTGTCTCTAGACGAAGCTTATCTTGATGTGACTGATTGCGATGCTCACCAAGGCAGTGCCACGTTAATTGCCAAGGCTATTCGAAATGATATATTTGAGACCACAGGTTTAACCGCCTCAGCGGGTATTGCACCGATTAAGTTTTTAGCTAAAATCGCTTCCGATTTAAATAAACCCAACGGTCAATATGTCATCACTCCTAATCAAATTAGTGATTTTGTAAAAGATCTTCCTCTGAGTAAAATTCCTGGCGTCGGTAAAGTCACTTCAAAAAAGTTAGCTGATATTGGCTTAACCACCTGCTATGACGTGCAACAGTATCCAAAAGCGCAATTAATTGAGGTATTTGGCAAGTTTGGTCATGTACTAGCTGAGCGATCACAAGGGATAGATCCAAGACAAATTAGTCCGCATCGGGTACGAAAGTCTGTTGGGGTTGAAACTACGTTAGCCAAAGACATTTTTACCTTAGAGCAATGTCGTCAAGTATTACCACAGCTTATCCAAGAACTGAGTGCTCGGGTTCATCGCAGTGCTAAAGATAGACAGATCCACAAGCAAGTTGTGAAGCTGAAATTTAATGATTTTAAACAGACCACCATCGAACATCGCAGTGATGAAATGTCGATTAATTTGTTTCATGATTTACTGCAACAGGCTTTGCTGCGCAGCCAAGGGCGAGGTATTCGCTTATTGGGGGTTAGTGTTGGTTTAGCTGATACAACATTGGCTGTTACAGATAATCCAGTGGCACATATTACTCAGCTTGATTTGCAGTTTTAAAGGTTAGAGTCGCAATGAAAAACGCTCAAGTCTAAAACCAAAAAACGACATTTCTGTCGTTTTTTGGTTTTACGCATAAATCATCGCTACTGATTACGCTTCTTTAGCTGGAATACGCTCTAATACGGCAAGTAGCAATTCCCAGTACTGACCAACAGTGGTGATGTTGACCATTTCATCAGGGCTATGTGGATAACGAATAGTCGGCCCAATAGAGACCATGTCCATTAGTGGATAAGGCTCTTTAAATAAACCACATTCTAGACCAGCATGGATAACCATCACGGTAGGATCTTTTTTATAAATATCGTTATAGGTGTCTCGCACAATTGCCATTACAGGTGAGCTAGTATCTGGTTTCCAACCCGGGTAAGCACCGCTTAAATCTATGCTAGCACCCGATAGGTTTGATAGTGCGGTTAGCATACCGGTGACTTCTTCACGACCTGAATCAATCAATGATCGAATAAGGCACAATATTTCTACGCTTTCATCTTCAGTGCTGATCACGCCTATATTTAGTGATGTTTCAGTGACGCCTTCCACTTCATCACTCATGCGCATTACACCGTTAGGGCAAGCATGTAATAAGTCGATTAAGGTATTTTGCGCTTCTTCGCCCATGACTTTGGTGGGTGCATCAATTGCTGCTAAGCTCAGTAGCATGCCTGGGTCTGCAACGGCTAATTCTTCACGAACTAGGGCTTGGAACGATTCAATGGCTTGCTTTAGTGCGTCAATATTTTCTGCTGGTAGCATAAATTGCACGTTAGCTTCACGCGGAATGGCATTACGCAGCGAGCCACCACTAAAGCTAACTAGCTCTAGGGCTAATTCGTCACTGTATTTAAACAAAAAGCGCGCTAATAACTTATTGGCATTACCACGTCCAAGGTGAATGTTAACCCCAGAGTGACCGCCTTTTAATCCTGACATGGTCAGTGAAAAGCTGGCGTTGCTTTGTTCTGGTGCTTGCCAAGACATTGGTACACTTATCTGTGCATCAACACCGCCGGCGCAACCCATGTAGATTTCACCTTCTTGCTCAGAGTCTGTATTGATTAAGATTTCTGCATCAAGGTAACCGGCTTCTAAACCAAAAGCGCCCGTCATGCCAGCTTCTTCATCAATGGTGAGCAGTACTTCGAGTGGCCCGTGCTTAATGTCTTTACTGCCTAAAACAGCCAGCGCCGAAGACATACCAATACCGTTATCAGAACCTAAGGTTGTTCCTCTAGCTTTAACCCAATCACCGTCTACATAAGCTTCAATCGGATCGGTTTCAAAGTTATGTACTTTGTCGGCATTTTTTTGCGGCACCATATCAATGTGCGCTTGTAACACCACTATTTTACAGTTTTCCATTCCTGCTGTGGCAGGTTTACGGATGATCAAGTTACCGACTTTGTCTTCAACAACCGCAAGGCCTTGAGCTTTTGCCCATTGCTGAATATGTTGTGATAACGCATGTTCATGCTTTGATGGATGTGGAATAGCGCAAATTTGTTCAAACCATTGCCATAGAGGCTGAGGATATAATTGAGTTAATGCAGTCACGAAACGCCCTCTAAGATGAAATCAAGTCGATATACGACACAAAATATAACTGCAATTATTTTAACATATTCTGCGCAGTTACTTGATATTGCGATACCTATTTGCCAAGGTTTAGTCCACAAATATGTAAATAATTATGAACCCACTAATTTATCTGTATTCCTAAAGAGTAAGGATCTTGTATGACCCAAGTGAATAAAGCGGTTACCGCGTTCCAAGTGCCAATTATTGATGTCACAAGTGATGGGGCTATTTTTGAAGGCGAAGGTTGGGACGCTGTTGTCGTGATAGCGACGAGTTTAGCTGAGATTAAACAAGATGAAGTGAGTTTGCTTGCTGCACACGCCCGCCAAATTGATATGCGTGTCGGTAAAAGTGCCACGCTCCTTTTTGCACCAGGGTTGGCCGGTGGTCGATTGATCATCTCTCCAGTGGCTGATAGCGGCAATGAGTATAGCGATGTGAGGATTTTTGCCAAAGCTGCTCGAGAGGGGATTGCCATTGCTAAAGCCGCAGGTGCCACTAAACCTTTATTAGTTGTACCAAGCGTAACTGACAAGCGTTTTGCTAATGCTGAACAAGTTGCCGCACTAGCTTGTGGACAAGAGCTTTGGCAACCGTTAGAAGCACGAGAAGCAAAGTCTTTGCCACCGAGTTTAACCGCGATTGGACTATTGAATACCGCCACCCATAGTTTATTACTTAATGCGGCAGAGTCTGGACGAGTATTGGCGCGCGATCTTTGTGGTACAGAACCTGAGCGTATGTCGGCTATTGGGTTTGCACAATATTGTGTTGATGCTTTTGCTGATAGCGGTTTGGCTGTATCTGTGACTGATCGAGCCGAGCAGTTAAAAGCGCAATATCCATTATTAAGCGCTGTTGGCAGAAGCTCTTTTGATGTGGCTCGTCATCATCCACGAGTGGTAAAGCTTGAATATGTTGGTGAAGGCACTATTACCAAAACCTTATTCTTTGCGGGTAAAGGTGTGGTTTACGACACTGGTGGCGCTGATATTAAAGTTGCCGGGTCAATGGCTGGCATGAGCCGTGATAAAGGTGGCGCAGCTGCGGTTGCCGGTTTAATGAAGGCGCTATCGATACTTAAACCTAAAGGGATCAAAGTGGTCGCCGAGCTTGGGTTAGTGAGAAACAGTATTGGCAGTGATGCATTTGTTACCGATGAAATTATTGCCAGTCACGCAGGTGTGCGAGTCCGTATAGGTAATACCGATGCTGAAGGGCGTTTAGTGCTAGCCGATTTGTTATCCCATTTACGTTTACAGGCTCAAACTGCGGTGAATCCACAATTGTTTTCGGTGGCGACGTTAACCGGTCATGTTGTACGAGCCTACGGTGGTTACCCTGCATTAGTTGGAAATAGCGCGGCTAAAAAGCAAGGTGTTGCAGCAACATTAGCTGAAGTGGGGCAATTATGGGGGGAACCATTTGAGGTTTCACAATTACGTCCAGAAGACTTTGATAAAGTTGCCGATAAAAATGGCGCTGCAGATGTGGTGTCATCGAATAATGCTCCGTCTTCAATTACGGCTCGTGGGCATCAATATCCTGCCGCTTTCTTGATAAAAGCATCTGGATTAGCCGAAACAGAACTGGCATTTACCCATATCGATATTGCAGGCAGTGCTGTTGAGGGCGATCCTCTCTACGGAAAGCCAACTGCAAGCCCTTTGGTTGCTTTATTACAGTTTTCATTTTTGTAGGTGGTGCATTATTAAGTTGTTGTAAGTATTGGTTTCATTTTAACGATCACATGCCGATAACAATGGGTTAACATGGTTTTAATCAGAAATTATTGTAATTAAATCACTTTTAATGAAGTTTTTGTGAATTAAAGCAAATAATACTTGTAATTAAATTACAGTTTTGTATAATTCATTTCGTCGGCAAGGATTATCATTGCCGGCTCTAGTTAATCCAGGATGGATATAGCCTCCAAGGATCTGAGTGACAAGTTGTCTCAATGGATTTGAGAAATGTACGTTCCAGGGAACCGAGCCAAGCTTTACTAGGTTTATGCAACTTAACTTTATTCAGGAGAAGACCATGTCTTATACAGGTAGCAGCAAATTTTATTGGCAAAACACTTGGTTTGCTGATGTGACAGTTTTACGTGGCGGTATATTCGCCATGAAACGTTAAGAATTGACCCTCTTTACGTCGTTTTAATATCCATCAACCTTTTGTTCGTCTCGTTTGACGGTTTAGACAAGGTGATAAACTAATAGTTTATTACCACATCACATTCAGTGGTGCTAGCTTTCCTTTCCCCATACGGAATGCTTGTAACATGTCTGCCTACTCTTTTGAGTAGGCTTTTTTTTACCTGAAATTTAGCCAATTGGTTAGTGCGTTATATAAAAAACTGAAATCTTTCAATAAAAAGGCAATAGATAGCTATCAAGGTCGTAAGTACTTATAATTTCCAGCTAATTAACACCTATCCTGCGTAAAGATGTCGGCTTAGCATGGTAAGCATGCCTTATCCTCATCTGTAACGATTAAAACGATAAACTCAACGTTAACCTTTGCCCAAGGACCTTCGCTCCATGTTAGAAAAATTATTTAAACTTAAACAACACAACACGAGTCTTAAACAAGAAGCGATAGCCGGTCTTACTACTTTCTTAACCATGGCCTACATTATTTTCGTCAACCCTATGATGCTTGCTGATGCAGGAATGGATCATGGTGCGGTATTTGTTGCCACATGTTTAGCCGCTGCCATAGGGTGTTTAGTTATGGGCTTATTGGCTAATTACCCTATCGCATTAGCGCCTGGTATGGGACTTAATGCTTTTTTCACTTACACTGTAGTAGGTGAAATGGGTTATAGCTGGGAAACGGCCCTTGGTGCGGTGTTCATGTCTGGGGTGTGCTTCTTAATTTTATCTCTAGTTAGGATCCGCGAGTGGATTGTTAACTGTATTCCTATGTCATTGCGATTTGGTATCGCGGCAGGTATTGGTTTATTTTTAGCATTGATTGGCTTAAAAAATGCCGGCATTGTTGTGGCAAGTCCTGCAACATTAGTGACTATGGGTGACATTACCTCATTTCCAGCCTTGATGGCGGCGTTAGGTTTCTTCTTAATTATTGCTATGGTGCATCGTGGCCTGAAAGCGGCAGTTATTTTTAGTATTTTGATCGTGACGGCTCTCGGCATGATTTTTGGTGACGTACAGTATCAAGGCTTAGTTGCTATGCCACCGTCTATTGCTCCTACATTCATGAAAATGGACTTGTCTAGTGTATTAGAAATTAGCATGTTATCTGTCGTCTTTGCTTTTTTGTTTGTTGATTTATTCGATACATCCGGCACCTTAGTTGCTGTTGCACAACGTGGTGGATTACTGGATGAAAAAGGCCGCTTGCCGCGAGTTAAACGTGCATTAACAGCAGACAGTGTTGCCACCATTACCGGTGCGGCATTGGGTACATCAACGACGACTAGCTATATTGAAAGTATTGCAGGGGTAAGTGCTGGCGGCCGCACAGGTTTAACCGCTGTGGTGGTTGGATTGTTGTTTGTTGCGGCGTTATTTTTATCGCCGTTAGCTGCTATGGTGCCAGCTTATGCAACAACTGGTACCTTGTTTTACGTGGCTATTTTAATGATGTCAGGTTTGGTGAATGTTGATTGGGAAGATATAACGGAAGCCGCTCCAGTGGTGGTGACATGTTTATTAATGCCGTTAACTTTCTCTATTGCCAATGCTATTGGCCTTGGGTTTATTTCTTACGCTGCAATCAAATTGATGACAGGACGTTTTAAAGATTTAAATTCAGGTATTTTAGTTGTAGCAGCATTGTTTGTGGCGAAATTTATTTATAGTTAATCCGTTGCCCATCAATAGGGTAAATGGTTATAAATTGGCTAAGGCCAAAACAAAAAAAGGGCTATTAGCCCTTTTTTTGTTTTTCTAATAAGGCGCCAATAGCCAAGCTATTTAAGCTTAATGAAACTGAGTTAGCAGGATTAGAGACTGTTTGATAACCATTTATTAACCTGAAAATAGTTAATCTAGATAAATATTCCACTATTAGCGGCTTTCACTATGAATTATCGAGTGAATTGGGTATAAAAATGAACTGAATATTTTTTGCAAGCTGAGTGAGATAAATGGGTTATCGCCGCGTAGTAGTTAAGTTAGGCACCAGCGTGCTGACATCTGGCAGTAAAAAGCTCGATAAAGCACATATGGTTGAATTGGCCAGGCAAATGGCCTCGCTTATGCGTTCAGGCGTTGAAGTTGTATTGTGTACATCGGGCGCAATAGCTGCTGGGCGAGAGCATTTACATTATCCGGTGTTGCCCGACACTATGGCGAATAAACAGTTACTTGCAGCTGTAGGTCAAAGTCAGTTAATTTTGGCGTGGTCACAATTGTTCAGTATTTACGGCTTACATGTTGGCCAGTTATTGTTAACTCGTGCTGATTTGCAAGATCGCGAACGTTATTTAAATGCCCGTGACACTTTAAATGCATTATTAGCTCATAATATTATCCCGATCATTAATGAAAATGATGCCGTTGCCACCAATGAAATTAAGGTGGGTGATAATGATAATTTGTCCGCCCGTGCAGCCTTGCTTTGCGATGCTGATTTACTGATCTTACTGACTGACCAAAAAGGCTTATTTGATGCCGATCCGCGCACGCATCCAGAAGCACAGTTGATTAAACAAGTTGTTAATATCGACGACAGTTTGCGTTTGTTAGCTGGCGGTTCTGTGTCTGGACTTGGAACGGGTGGTATGGCAACCAAACTAGAAGCTGCCGATGTGGCTCGCCGTGCGGGTATTGAAGTGGTGATAGCTTCCGGTCATCATCCTGATGTTATCGCCAGAGTAGCGGCTAGAGAGTCTGTTGGTACTCATTTTAGTGCCATAGAAAATCCATTAGAAAGTCGCAAGCAATGGATCCTTGCCGGCCCAGCTTCGCAAGGTAAATTAGTCATTGATGCTGGAGCATCGGTTGCCGTCGTTGCTAATGGTCGTAGCTTATTGTCTAAAGGTATTATTGATGTAGAAGGTCATTTTGAGCGTGGTGCGACTTTACTGATCGTTAATCAAATCGGTAAGATTTTAGCTAAAGGCATTAGCCGTTATTGTGCCAATGATTTAATTAAAATTAGCGGTAAACACTCTGATGACATAGAAAGTTTACTCGGTTATAACTACGGGGATGCCGTGGTTCATCGCAATGATATGGTCGTACTCGATAATTAAGGATAAGCAAATGTCAGCCACAGAAACAGAATATTTAACCCTACTCGGCCAACGCGCTAAAGCTGCCAGTTTTATCTTAGCGAGTTTAACGGCAAAACAGAAAAACCTGTTGTTAGCAACTATTGCCGATCACTTAGCCCAGCGGAAAGATGATATTTTACAAGCCAATGCACAAGATATCATTGCTGCGAAGCAAAGTGGTTTAACCGAAGCCATGATCGATAGGTTGATGCTGGACGAAGGACGGCTTGGCGGGATTATCGCTGACATTGATAATGTCATCGCCCTAGCTGACCCTGTCGGTAAAGAAGCTGAAAGTAGAGTATTAGATAACGGCTTACGCTTAACTCGTCGCAGTGTTCCATTAGGGGTGGTGGGAGTGATTTATGAGGCTCGGCCAAATGTCACAGTTGATATTGCTGTGTTAGCGTTAAAGACTGGCAATGCCGTGATTTTGCGCGGAGGTAAAGAAACCCTGACCTCCAATAAAGTGCTAAGTGAAGTCATTCAAGATGCACTCGTGAGCCTAGATTTACCTAAAGATGCCGTGCAGCTTATTGATTCACCTGAGCGAAGTCTTGTTAGTGGTTTGCTCAGGCTCGACAAATATGTCGATATGATTATCCCCCGTGGTGGACAAAATCTGCAGCGATTGTGTGCTGAACAATCGAGCATTCCAGTGATTCTAGGTGGGATTGGCATCTGTCATTTATTGGTTGATAAACAGGCCGATTTAGTCCGTGCAATTGATGTGATTGCTAACGCTAAAGTGCAACGCCCAACAGTGTGTAATGCCTTAGATACATTGCTAATACATCAACAGGTAGCCGCTGAATTTATTCCAAATATTGCCTCACATTTACATTCGCTTGGGGTACGTTTCCATGCTTGTGCCATTGCCTTACCTTATCTTGACGGTCTAGGTTTTGATGTTACTCCAGCGCATGATGAGTCGTTCTCAACCGAGTGGTTATCACTTACGTTAGGGATCAAAGTGGTCAATGATATTGACGAAGCGGTGGAGCATATTCGTCAATATTCGACAGGACATTCTGAGGCTATTTTAACGGATAACATTCACACAGCGAGCGACTTTATGAATCAAGTTGATTCCGCTGCAGTGTATGTGAATGCCAGTACTCGTTTTACAGATGGTTCACAGTTTGGTCTTGGCGCAGAAGTTGCCGTGAGTACCCAAAAATTGCATGCTCGTGGTCCCATGGCGTTAGATGCTTTGACGACGTATAAGTGGCTCGCCTGGGGCGATTATACTTGTAGACAATAACTGATTGGGTGATGGTCTTCATGATAATAAGGGCGCTGTTAAGCGTCCTTATTATTGATAATTTGTGAATGTAGAGCTGGTTTTTGACAATCAAATAGCGCATTACATATTATAAATAAGATGGCTTGGCATTGCGGATTCATTCAAGCGTTCATAGGTGGTTAACAACCAAATCACAAAAAATGCTCCGGTCATTAATATGGCTACAATTCTAAATGCTTGAGCGTATTCCATTACATAGGTGAAATAGCGACGCTGTACCGCATTGGTCATAAACGTGGCTATCAGTGAAAACACGCTTAAATACATCGCTGGATATTGAGTGGAGCTCATGCCACAAAACTTTTCATAGATAAGGATTAATGCTACAACGATTAAAATAATAATGCGTATTTTACGTTCCGTGTTATCACTTAAATTCCATCTTGGCAGTCCCATTGCCTACTACCTCTTCAATTAATTGCATTTTGATTGTTTTCTAAGCATCCTTGATACTTTTATAACTTTAGTTGTGTTTTTATCAAATGAATAGCGTTATTTAATGCTTATCTGTCGCTGTTTAATATCCTGACAATAAGTTCTGCTGATAGGGTTAGCTAATATGAGGAGGATTAAAACATACCCGAGTGCCTATTCTCTCTGAGTTAGCTGATGTTAGCCATCGGTAAACTCGGCTGCAAAGGTCAGTCATCAGTGCCTAAGTAACGTTGGATTATTTGAGACTAATATTCGAGCAGTTCATGCTGTTATAAGACGTAAAAGGCTTAAGGGGTAATAGTAAAGACATGGCAGAGCTTGCGCCTTGCTACAGCTAACCAAAATAAAATAAACAGGCGGTTTAGCCTCACATTGCAGTGGTAAGCTCGACAATACAATTATTTAAGCTGTTGTTGTTAGTTGAAGAGAAAACCCCTTCGCTCATTGATGCTGCGTCAATAATATCAGTAAAACACGATAAATTTTTAGCATTCCCCTTGTAATTCACTTTGCTGTCCCAATATAGGTATCAAGGCTGATATGAGTGGTTAATATGAATCTCAAGTTAAGCAATAAAATGCTTGAAATACTGGTTGTTCATCCCCATATCAACATCAAATAACATATTTGCGACGAATAACGTCAATTTCGGAGGACCCCATGGGCAAAATTATTGGTATCGATTTAGGCACAACAAACTCGTGTGTAGCAGTCCTTGATGGCGGCAAAGCACGCGTAATTGAAAACGCAGAGGGTGATCGCACAACCCCTTCAATCATCGCGTACACCGATGATGAAATTATTGTTGGCCAACCTGCTAAGCGTCAAGCTGTTACTAACCCTGCAAACACATTTTTTGCGATTAAGCGTTTAATCGGTCGTCGTTTTAAAGACGATGAAGTGCAACGTGATGTGAACATCATGCCATTCAAAATTATTGGCGCTGATAACGGTGATGCATGGGTTGAGTCTCGTGGTAATAAAATGGCACCACCACAAGTGTCGGCTGAAATCTTGAAAAAGATGAAAAAGACAGCTGAAGACTTTTTAGGTGAAGAAGTGACTGAAGCGGTTATTACTGTTCCTGCTTACTTTAACGATTCACAACGTCAAGCAACTAAAGATGCTGGCCGTATCGCAGGTCTTGATGTTAAGCGTATCATCAACGAACCAACAGCTGCTGCACTTGCCTATGGTATCGATAAGAAGCAAGGCGACAACGTCGTTGCCGTTTACGATTTAGGTGGTGGTACATTTGATATCTCTATCATCGAAATCGACAGTAATGATGGTGACCAAACATTTGAAGTGTTAGCAACCAATGGTGACACTCATTTAGGTGGTGAAGATTTCGATAACCGCTTAATCAACTATTTAGCTGACGAATTTAAGAAAGACCAAGGCTTAGATCTTCGTAGAGATCCTCTAGCGATGCAACGTTTGAAAGAAGCTGCTGAAAAAGCAAAAATCGAGCTTTCAAGCACTAACCACACTGAAGTTAACTTGCCTTACATCACTGCAGATGCATCAGGTCCTAAACATTTAGTGGTTAAAATTACTCGCTCTAAATTAGAGTCATTAGTTGAAGACTTAATTCAACGTACTTTAGAGCCGTTAAAAGTTGCCCTAGCTGACGCTGATTTAAAAGTATCAGACATCAATGAAGTGATTCTTGTTGGTGGTCAAACTCGTATGCCTAAAGTACAAGAAGCGGTAACTAACTTCTTCGGCAAAGAGCCACGTAAAGACGTCAACCCTGATGAAGCGGTTGCAGTTGGCGCGGCGATTCAAGCTGGCGTACTTTCAGGTGAAGTGAAAGACGTATTGCTACTTGACGTTACACCATTGTCTCTTGGTATTGAAACCATGGGCAGTGTGATGACTAAGCTTATCGATAAAAACACCACTATCCCGACTAAAGCTCAGCAAGTATTCTCAACCGCTGACGACAACCAAAGTGCCGTGACAATTCACGTACTTCAAGGTGAGCGTAAGCAAGCGAGTGCAAACAAGTCTTTAGGTCAATTTAACCTTGAAGGTATTGAGCCTGCACCACGTGGCCAGCCACAAGTTGAAGTGATGTTCGACATCGATGCTGATGGTATCTTACATGTGTCTGCAACAGACAAGAAAACAGGTAAGAAACAAAACATTACCATTAAAGCCTCTTCTGGTTTGTCTGATGAAGAAGTAGAGCAAATGGTACGTGATGCCGAAGCTCATGCTGACGAAGATGCGAAATTTGAAGAGTTAGTTAAAGCGCGTAATCAAGCAGATGGTTTAGCTCATTCAACTAGAAAACAAGTTGAAGAAGCTGGTGATGCTTTAGCAAGCGATGAAAAAGAAAAGATTGAAGCGGCAATTGCAACTTTAGAAACGGCTATTAAAGGCAAAGACAAAGAAGCAATGGACACTGCAACTCAAGCTCTTATCGAAGCGTCTGCTAAGTTAATGGAAATTGCTCAAGCTAAAGCGCAAGGCGAAGCTGAAGGCCAAGCACAAGATGCTGGCCAATCTAAGCCTGCTGATGATGTTGTTGATGCTGAGTTCGAAGAAGTTAAAGACGACAAAAAGTAATTAACCATTTCAGTTAGTTACTTTAAAAGCGGGCGTTGAGGCTATCCTCACACGCCCGTTTGTATAAATTAAGTTTAACAACTTACTCACACCTTCGAGAAACAGAACACTATGTCAAAGCGTGATTATTACGAAGTTCTCGGTGTTGGACGTGACACCAGTGAACGCGAAATTAAAAAAGCGTACAAACGCTTAGCGATGAAATTTCACCCAGATCGTAATCCGGGTGATAAAGCCGCAGAAGCCAGCTTTAAAGAAATTAAAGAAGCGTACGAAATTTTAACCGACAGCGACAAGAAAGCTGCATATGATCAATTTGGTCATGCTGGCGTCGATCCTAATCGTGGTGGACACGGCGGTGGCCAAGGTGATTTTGGCGATATCTTTGGTGATGTTTTTGGTGATATTTTTGGTGGCGGTCGCCGCGGTGGTCAACGTCAGGCTGCACGTGGTAGTGACTTACGCTACAACCTTGAATTATCTTTAGAAGAAGCTGTCCGTGGTTTAACCAAAGAATTACGCATTCCGACACTCGCTGCATGTGATTTGTGTGATGGTAGTGGCGCTAAAAAAGGCACCTCTGCAACCACATGTGGCACTTGTCATGGTCAAGGCCAAGTGCAAATGCGCCAAGGTTTCTTTGCTGTTCAGCAAGCGTGTCCTACTTGTCATGGTCGCGGTAAAATTATTAAAGATCCTTGTGGCAAATGTCATGGCGAAGGCCGAGTCGAGAAAAGCAAAACTCTGTCAGTTAAAATTCCAGCCGGTGTTGATACAGGCGATCGTATTCGTTTAACCGGTGAAGGTGAAGCGGGCGAGTTTGGTGCACCTCCTGGCGATTTATATGTGCAGGTTAGTGTGCGTGAACATGCCATCTTTACTCGTGATGCCAATAACTTATACTGTGAAGTGCCTATTTCATTTAGTAAAGCGGCATTAGGCGGCGAGATTGAAGTACCGACATTAGACGGTAAAGTTAGCCTTAAAATCCCAACAGAAACCCAAACTGGGCGTATGTTCCGCTTGCGTGGTAAAGGGGTTAAGTCGGTTCGTAGCCATGCCGTTGGTGACTTGTTGTGTAAAGTGGTCATGGAAACGCCGGTTAACTTGAATGACAAACAAAAAGAGTTATTGCGTGAGTTTGAAGCGACCTTAACTGGCGAGTCAAAAAAGCACAGCCCTAAAGCGGAAGGTTTTTTTGATGGCGTAAAAAAGTTTTTTCAAGACTTAAACAGTTAGTATCGTTCCATTAAACGTGACTATCATGAAAGGCTGTTTACTTTAGGTAAACAGCCTTTTTTATTGACTGGTATAATCAGGTACTAAAAGGTGACATGTTATAGCTCTGCAGATGACGTCAATGTCTGTCTAGTTCATGGCGAACACATTTTTAACGATACAATTTTTTAGCAACTTATTTAGCTGTTTTTTCTACCATTAGGCGTTATGTATGTCATTTTCTGTATTCCAGCTCAATCCAACATTATTAACCGCATTACCGCCAGCAGTGACTGAGCCTAGTCGCGTTCAGCAATTAGCGATCCCTGCAATATTGACTGGGCAAGATGTCTTGGCATTGGCGCAAACCGGTAGCGGTAAAACCTATGCTTATGGTTTACCACTTTTACAGCGCTTGAGTCTGTCTCCAGAGGTTGGTCTTTCTGCGGTGGTCATAGTGCCAACTCGAGAATTAGCTTCACAAGTGATGCAAGATTTAGCCCCGTTAGCGCAAGCATTAAATTTACGCGTTGATATGCTATGCGGCGGCCAAGCAATTGAATTGCAAGTAGAGCGATTGACACAACCTGCTAACCTTATTGTTGCGACCCCAGGGCGCTTATTAGCGTTAGCGCAGCAAGGTGTTATTCAGTTTGAACATCTGCAAAGCTTAGTACTTGATGAAGCAGATAGATTATTGGACATGGGTTTTATTGGCGACATTAATGCGCTAATCGCAATGATGCCAACTGGGCAGCGTTTATTGTTTTCGGCCACATTGCCTGAGCCATTAACCACATTAGCCGAGCAAGTTTTGACGACAGCACATGTGCGTATTCAGGCGCATGTGATCAATAGTGCTGTGGCTGATATCGCTCAAACCTTATATCATGTAAATAAAGGCAGTAAAGCAAAAGCACTGATCCACTTAATTACTTTGCACCAATGGTCACAGGTGTTGGTATTTGTTAATGCTAAAGATGATGTCGATTCATTATGTAAAAAATTAGTCAAAGCGGGTATTAATGCCGCGGCACTTCATGGTGATAAAGAACAAGCTGTACGAAGCCATACTTTGGAGCAGTTTAAAAATCAACAGTTAACAGTACTAGTGGCTACCGATGTATTATCTCGTGGTATCCATATTGACGCTCTACCTGTGGTCATAAATGTTGATTTACCTAGCCAGGCCGCTGTATATGTACATCGTATAGGACGAACTGCTCGGGCAGGATTAAGTGGTGTTGCCTTGTCATTAGTGAGTCATGCTGAGTTATTAAGCTTGGATGCTATTAGGCTGTTAACAAGGCAAGCGTTACCGTTAACTGAACTCGCTGGTTTTGCCGTAACAGATAAGCCAACGAGCGAAGCCAGTAAGCGAGCGCCTCGCGATAAACAAGCTAATCGTCGTACAGCTAACAAACGCAGTATTAGTGATTTTACCAAACGCAAACCGACCCGTTAATGCGAGCTGATGTTTGATATTGTAAGTGATGTATTCGCGCTAAAGACTGGTATAAAATAAGCTAATGCTGGATTAGCTTTTTGATTCAATAATGTTTAAGGGATGACAACATGAAACCTCTCGCACTAACCCTATTTGTTGCTGCTTTATTAGTGGGCTGTGTCAATAGTCAATCGCCCACGGGGCGAGGGCAGACCTTATTGTTTTCTGATACACAGATGCAGCAAATGGGTGGTCAGTCGTTTGAGGCAATGAAACAAAGTGAAAAAATAAGTCAAAATAAAGCCCAAACTGACTATGTCAATTGTATTGCTAAACGTATCACAGCAGTATTACCTGATCAGTCCCAACAATGGGACGTAGTGGTATTTGATTCAGACCAGGTTAATGCTTTTGCATTGCCGGGCGGTCATATTGGTGTCTATACCGGTTTATTGAAGGTCGCCGTTAATCAAGATCAACTTGCTACTGTGATGGGGCACGAAGTGGCACATGTGTTAGCGCAACATGGAAATGAGCAAGTATCTCGCGCCCAGCTTACTGGTTTGGGTATGCAAGCCGCCGATGCAGCGATAGGCGCATCTGGAATTGCTAATAAAGATCTGTACATGGCCGGACTTGGCTTAGGGGCAAAAGTCGGCATTATTTTACCCTTTGGCCGCAGTCAAGAGTCTGAAGCTGATATTGTAGGTTTAGAGCTAATGGCTAAAGCGGGATTTAATCCGGCGCAAAGCATTGCTTTGTGGCAAAATATGGCCAAGGCTGGAGGTGCACAAGGGCCTGAGCTGTTGTCGACTCATCCGTCACACAGTCATCGAATTGAAGACTTACAAGCGGCGCAAAATCAAGTGATGCTGCTTTATACACAGGCAAGAAAACAGTCTTTGACTGAGTGTAAAATTGCTCAAGTTAAATAGCGTTTTTTGCCAACATTGACGGAGTTTATTGTGATAAACTCTGGTGCGAATTTTTTATGTTTATTGAGAGAAAATTATTATGTCAGATTTGTTCAGCACTATGGAACAGCATGCTAGCTACGGTGTAGGTCGTCAAATGGGCGAGCAGCTAGCGGCAAACTCTTTTGAAGGTATTGATATCCCGGCTGTTCAAGCTGGTCTTGCTGATGCATTTGCCGGTAAAGAAAGCGCAGTATCAATGGAAGAGCTTCAAGTTGCATTTACTGAAATTAGTCGTCGTTTACAAGAAGCTCAAGAAGCTGCTGCTGAAGCCGCTGCTGCTGAAGGCGAAACATTCTTAGCTGAAAACGCTAAGCGTGACGGTATTACGATTACTGAGTCTGGTCTTCAATACGAAGTACTTGTTCAAGGTGACGGCGAAAAGCCTACCTATGATTCAACTGTACGTACTCACTACCATGGTACATTTATCAGTGGTGATGTTTTCGACAGCTCTGTTGCTCGTGGTCAGCCTGCTGAGTTCCCGGTATCAGGTGTGATAGCTGGTTGGACTGAGGCATTACAGCTAATGCCTGTTGGCACTAAGCTTAAATTATATGTCCCGCATCACTTGGCTTATGGTGAGCGTGGCGCGGGTGCTTCAATCCCGCCTTATTCAGCTTTGGTCTTCGAAGTTGAATTGTTAGAAATTATCTAGTTATTAAAAACGCCTAAGTTAACTTAGGCGTTTTTGTATATGCTGTTTTTAGGTTTATCTTTAGTTAACACTGGGAGAAATAAATGACTGCAAAAGTGAGAATTGCTGTAGTTGGTGCCAGTGGCCGTATGGGCCGTACACTGATTGAATCTGCTAGACAGCAACAAGTCATCGTACTTGGCGCAGCGATAGATCGTACAGGCTCTAGTTTAGTCGGTATTGATGCCGGTGTGCTTGCTGGTGTTGGTGCAATGGACGTTGTTATTACCGATTCACTAGATAACGTAGTGAATGATTTTGACGTTCTGATTGATTTTACCTCACCAGAGTCTTCAATCATTCATCTTGATTGGTGTGCTAAAAATCACAAAGCCATTGTCATCGGTACAACTGGGTTCAATCATGCTCAAAAAGAGCTCATTGGTGCCTATTCAGAACAAGTACCTGTGGTGTTAGCACCTAATATGTCTGTTGGTGTCAATGTGATGTGGAAGTTACTTGCACTTGCCACTGAAGTGATGGGTGATTATACCGATATCGAAATAATCGAAGCTCATCATCGTCATAAAAAAGATGCACCGTCAGGCACCGCGCTCAAAATGGGTGAGATTATTGCTCAAACATTAGGCCGTGATTTAGACCAATGTGCGGTATTTGGACGTGAAGGTATTACTGGTGAACGCGACCGTAATACCATAGGTTTTGCTACTGTTCGCGCTGGTGATATTGTTGGTGAACATACCGCTATGTTTGCTGACATAGGCGAGCGGTTAGAAATAACCCACAAAGCATCGAGCAGAATGACCTTTGCGAATGGGGCTATGAGAGCGGCTTTTTGGCTCTCAGATCAAAATGCTGGTCTATACGACATGCAGCAAGTACTAGGGTTGAATTAGCGACTAAAAACACCATTCGTTGGTGTTTTTTTTTGAAAACAATCCTGCAAAATATAGACGTAAAAACGAATTTCTTATACAATCGCTAGAATTTGCCAAAATTTCGTAATTTAACGGAAATTGGTATTTTTAGTGCAAAATAAAAAACACATAATTTAAGTGGCTTGGCTCTTTTCTGGAGGTCGCGTTGACACAGTCTGCCTTACTCGTACTCGAAGATGGAACCGTATTCTCTGGTACCGCAATTGGTGCTACCGGTATCTCTGTTGGAGAAGTGGTATTTAATACTTCAATGACAGGTTATCAAGAGATTCTTACGGATCCTTCATATTCACGCCAAATAGTAACATTAACCTATCCTCACATCGGTAACACAGGTACTAATGATGAAGACACTGAATCGGATTCGGTTCATGCATGTGGCTTAATCATTCGTGACTTACCGCTTATGGCGAGTAATTTTCGTAACCAACAATCATTAAGCGATTATTTAAAAGCAAATAATGTTGTTGGTATCGCTGATATTGATACTCGCAAACTAACTCGTATTTTGCGTGAAAAAGGCGCTCAAGCCGGTTGCATTATGGTCGGCAACCTAGATGAAGCGAAGGCACTTGCAGCTGCAAAAGCATTTCCAGGCTTAAAAGGTATGGATTTAGCTAAAGAAGTGACTACCGATAAAGCCTATACATGGCGCAATGGTAGCTGGAAATTAGTCGGTGGTTTACCGTCTGAAACACCAGAAGCTGAACTCAAATATAAAATTGTTGCCTACGATTACGGTGTAAAACGTAATATTTTACGTATGTTGGTTGACCGTGGTTGTGATGTCACCGTGGTACCTGCGCAAACTTCTGCTGCAGACGTACTTGCGATGAATCCTGATGGAGTATTTCTGTCAAATGGTCCTGGCGACCCTGAGCCATGTGATTACGCGATTACCGCCATCCAGCAAATTTTGAAAACAGAAATCCCTGTTTTTGGTATTTGTCTTGGCCATCAACTATTAGCATTAGCCTCAGGCGCAAAAACCTTAAAGATGAAATTTGGTCACCATGGTGCAAACCACCCAGTGAGCAATGTTGAAAAAGGCAACGTGATGATCACCAGTCAAAACCATGGTTTTGCTGCTGATGAAACCACGCTACCTGCTAATATCAAGGTGACGCATAAATCGTTATTTGATGGATCATTACAAGGTATTCATCTAACGGATAAACCCGCATTTAGCTTCCAGGGTCACCCTGAAGCGAGCCCTGGGCCAACCGATGCCGCGCCTCTGTTCGATCATTTCATCGAGCTTATAGAACAATACCGTCAGCACGCCAAGTAGTTATCTGGGAGAAGACAGAAGCAATGCCAAAACGTACAGATATAAAAAGTATTCTTATCCTAGGTGCCGGTCCAATTGTTATTGGTCAGGCGTGTGAGTTTGATTATTCAGGTGCGCAAGCTTGTAAAGCCCTTCGTGAAGAAGGCTATCGCGTTATTCTGGTCAACTCTAATCCAGCAACGATTATGACCGACCCAGAAATGGCCGATGCAACCTATGTCGAGCCAATTCATTGGGAAGTCGTACGCAACATTATTGCCAAAGAGCGTCCAGATGCCATTCTCCCGACTATGGGTGGACAAACCGCACTGAACTGCGCACTTCAGCTTGAAGCAAAAGGCGTACTAAAAGAGTTTAATGTTGAAATGATTGGTGCGACAGCAGATGCGATTGATAAAGCTGAAGACCGTAGTCGTTTCGACAAAGCGATGAAATCCATTGGTTTAGACTGCCCGCGTGCGGGTATTGCTCATAACATGGATGAAGCTTATGGCGTATTAGATATGGTGGGCTTCCCCTGTATTATTCGTCCGTCTTTCACCATGGGTGGCAGCGGCGGTGGTATTGCCTACAACAAAGAAGAGTTTGAAGAGATTTGTTCTCAAGGCTTAGATTTGTCGCCAACTAACGAATTATTGATCGATGAATCATTAATTGGTTGGAAAGAATATGAAATGGAAGTGGTTCGTGACCGCAACGATAACTGTATTATCGTCTGTACTATCGAAAACTTCGATGCGATGGGGGTTCACACCGGTGATTCAATCACTGTCGCTCCAGCACAAACGCTAACCGACAAAGAATATCAATTAATGCGTAACGCTTCGATAGCGGTACTGCGTGAAATTGGTGTTGAAACCGGTGGCTCAAACGTACAATTTGGTATTTGTCCTAATACTGGCCGCATGGTCATTATTGAGATGAATCCACGGGTATCTCGCTCATCAGCATTGGCCTCTAAAGCAACCGGTTTCCCGATTGCTAAAATCGCGGCTAAATTAGCTGTGGGTTACACTTTAGACGAGCTAAGCAACGACATTACTGGCGGTAAAACACCAGCATCGTTTGAACCTGCTATCGACTATGTTGTGACTAAAATACCGCGCTTTAACTTTGAAAAGTTTGCCGGTGCAAACGACCGTTTAACCACTCAAATGAAGTCTGTTGGTGAAGTCATGGCAATCGGCCGTACTTTCCAAGAGTCATTGCAAAAAGCGTTACGCGGACTTGAAGTGGGTCGTAACGGTTTTGATTCTGTGGTGGATTTACAATCACCAGAAGCCATGCAACGTATTCGTCATGAACTTAAAGAGCCAGGTTGTGACCGCATTTGGTACATAGCTGATGCATTTCGTGCCGGTTTAAGCCGTGACGAAATCTTCACGTTGACGAATGTCGACCATTGGTTCTTGGTTCAAATTGAAGATTTGATTACCCATGAAGCCAAAGTGGCTGAGCTTGGTATGTCAGGTTTAGAGCAAAACTATTTACGTCAATTAAAGCGTAAAGGGTTCTCTGATGCGCGTTTAGCTGCTGTGTTAGGTGTCAATGAAAACGAGATTCGTAAACTACGTTATCGACATGAAATTTACCCAGTTTATAAGCGCGTCGATACTTGTGCTGCTGAATTCTCAACCGATACCGCGTACATGTATTCAACGTACGAAGAAGAATGTGAAGCTAACCCATCGAACCGTGAAAAGATCATGATTCTGGGCGGTGGTCCAAACCGTATTGGTCAAGGTATTGAGTTTGATTACTGTTGTGTGCATGCTGCATTAGCCTTACGTGAAGACGGTTATGAAACCATCATGGTTAACTGTAACCCTGAAACCGTATCAACCGACTACGATACATCTGATCGCCTATACTTTGAACCTGTCACCTTGGAAGACGTGCTCGAAATCGTGCGTATCGAAAAGCCAAAAGGCGTTATTGTTCAATACGGTGGTCAAACTCCGCTTAAACTCGCGCGTGAGTTAGAAGCCGCAGGTGTGCCAATTATTGGTACTAGCCCTGATGCGATTGACCGTGCAGAAGACCGTGAACGTTTCCAACAAGCAATTCAACGTTTAAACATGAAGCAGCCAGAAAATGCCACTGTAACGACTGTTGAAAGTGCGGTGATTGAAGCTGAAAAAATTGGTTATCCGTTAGTGGTGCGTCCATCTTATGTATTGGGCGGTCGTGCGATGGAAATCGTCTACGACAAGCAAGATTTACTGCGTTACTTCAATGAAGCCGTTAAAGTGTCTAATGCATCGCCTGTATTACTCGATCACTTCTTAGATGATGCAATTGAAGTCGATATTGATGCAGTATGTGACGGCGAAACCGTGGTTGTTGGCGCTATTATGGAGCATATTGAACAAGCAGGGGTTCACTCTGGTGACTCAGGTTGTTCATTACCACCTTACACTTTAAGTGCTGATGTTCAGGCGAGAATGCGCGAGCAAGTGTCAAAACTGGCTTTTGAGTTAGGCGTAATCGGCTTAATGAACGTGCAATTTGCGGTAAAAGATAACGAAATCTACATGATTGAAGTTAACCCGCGCGCTGCCCGTACCGTACCATTTGTATCTAAAGCAACAGGCGTTCCTTTAGCTAAAATTGCTGCACGTGTGATGGCTGGTCAAAGCTTAATTTCACAAAACTTTACTAAAGAAGTGATCCCACCTTATTTCTCGGTAAAAGAAGTTGTATTGCCGTTTAATAAATTCCCAGGCGTTGATCCACTCTTAGGCCCAGAAATGCGCTCAACGGGTGAAGTGATGGGCGTGGGTGATACATTTGCTGAAGCCTATGCTAAAGCACAGCTTGGTGCCACATCTGAAGTGCCTAAGTCAGGTCGTGCGTTACTATCTGTTCGTAACAGTGATAAAAAACGTGTTGCTGACTTAGCCTCTAAGCTGATTGAGTTAGGCTATGAAATTGATGCCACTCACGGCACTGCGATTATTTTAGGTGAAGCAGGGATTAATCCTCGCTTAGTTAACAAAGTACATGAAGGTCGTCCACACATTCTTGATCGTATTAAAAATGGTGAATATACCTACATTGTTAACACTACTGAAGGTCGTCAAGCAATTGAAGATTCTCGCCAGATCCGTCGTGGAGCATTGCGCTACAAAGTGAATTACACGACGACATTAAATGCTGCCTTTGCGACCTGTTTGGCGCATTCAGCAGATGATCGTATCAAGGTGACATCTTTGCAAGAACTGCACAAACGCATAAAAAGTTAGTTTTTATTGCGAAGGAATGACTAAGGTCGCCTTTTGGCGACCTTTTTTATGACATTTTGATGATGGATGACTAGCAAGTCTGTAAAAGCTTAGGTAAGCTGTCAGACATCATCGAAAAGATGCATCCTAGATACGTACGCTAAGTCGATTGCGTACTTCCAACTGAATTTTTACTGTGTTGACTTTCGTCAGCACGGGATGCTTTTGTTTTTAAAGGAGACAAAGACATTATGAGTAAGGTCCCAATGACGGTAGTTGGCGCAGATCAATTACGTAAAGAAGTTGAATTTTTAAAGTTCGATCGCCGCCCAAAAATTACCGAAGCAATTGCTTCTGCTCGTGAATTAGGTGATTTAAAAGAAAATGCTGAATATCACGCTGCCCGTGAAGATCAGGGTATTTGTGAAGCGCGTATTCGTGACATTGAAGGTAAGTTGTCTAACGCTCAAATCATTGATGTTACCAAATTAGAAAATACTGGCCGAGTGATTTTTGGTACGACAGTGACTATTTTAAATATCGATACTGATGCTGAAGTGACTTATCGCATTGTTGGTGATGATGAAGCTGATATTAAGCAAAATTTAATTTCTGTTAATTCACCGATTGCACGTGGGTTAATTGGCAAAAGTGAAGGTGATGAAGTCTCGATTACCACTCCAGGTGGTTTGACTGACTATGAAGTCATTGCCGTTAAATATCTTTAAGTGTGGATTGTTATTGAGAATAACTAATATTTAACAGTATGTTTTATCTATTATATTAAAGCTGATGACCAAATATTAAGCATTAAATTTTTTGCACAACTCAATACCGACATCAATAACACATCACTTTAGCGAGCACTAAATAGCATCCTGTTTAGTGCTTTTTTATTGTCATGAAATACAGTACCTATGTGCTGATGACGATAAAACATGTAAAAAAATTCATTTGCACATTAAAGGTGCAATGGATATCATCCATTTAGTTTACAATGCTGTTACATTTTACCGTATGAAGCCTAATATGCTTTGCAATATTACGTTTAAAATATAGGTTTAAAAATCATCTTGTGATGATGTAAAAATAGAATATGCAGATTGTGTATCTGAATTGCTTGATTAAATAAGGTCATTATGACGTTTCCGTGGGCTCGTATACTACTAATGCTGGTAATTGTGGGGTTGTGTTCAATCTTCCTCATCAATAGCCGTGTGTTGGTTTTAGCATCGTTGCCATTTACCACGACTACGGCACATTCTTGTTCTTATAATATCGACACACACTCAGATGATAGTATGTGTGATCAACCAATGAGTTCAGCTAACGTTGATATTATCCTGTCGTCAGTCAAAGGCATTGATCGTTCAATTGACCGTCATGATGCAAATAGTATTACCGCGTTAAATCACACTCTCATCGATGGTAATAGTTCACTGCTGGGCTATGTTGGTAATATCTCTTCAACCAACTCTATCTCTGCAGAATCTAATTCTAAAGACATTCATTATGTGCCCACTTATTCGTCGCGATATATCAGTATTGTTCAACACGAGTCTGATGAGTTAAAGCCCAATTATTTATTGGCTTACGAATTTATATCTCCACCTGTTCCAAGTTTAACCATAGGGTATCAAATTAACTTTAGTCCGCAATTGGACTGGGTTTTATCCACAGCTTCAGCTCCTTCAAGACTTTCCGCCTGGAAAGAGTCTAATTTACTTTTCGTCCATTCCCATACCTGTTAGCCATATTCTGCCTTGATGATAAACGCCATTAGCTTTGCTAATGAGTTTTACTGTGGGTCGATGGGTTAGGTCAATTGCGCCTCATCACTCGCTATGCATTTTTATCGTGGCTTAAATAGCCTCGATCTAGTGAGATCAAGAGTTATGAAATCAAAAACGAAACAGCTAAATCATTATTCTCAATGGAAATACTGGTTATTAATTACCACATTAATCATCTTATTTATGAGCGCATTACCATCTTGGTATGGCGAAGATCCTGCTGTACAACTTGGTGTAAAGCCAAGCCAATCTATAACAGCAGAACAAGTTGATTATGCGCTACACCAGGTAGGCATAAAGAGTAAACGTATTGAGCAACAACAAGATAGTTTACTGGTGGTGCTAGATAACCCTGATATGCAGGCCCAAGCTAAAAAGGCTTTAGCTGAGCAGTTTGAGCATCAAGCTCAAGTGACATTAGCCTTAGCGCCTGCTGCACCTCACTGGCTATTAAACCTAGGTGTTAAACCGATAAAGCTGGGTTTAGATTTACGCGGTGGAGTACAATTTTTATTGGATGTAGATCTCGATTTAGTGTTTCAAAACCAGGCGATTATGCTTGGTGATGCCGTGAAGCAATTTGCTGCTGATCAGCATATCAGTAACGTTAAGGTTCGTTCCGGTGATGGCGCTACATTGAGTATTGAGATTGCTGATGAACCGTCTCGAGCCCAGCTAAGACAATTTATTGCACAGCAGTATCCATTATGGCAAGTAAGTGGTCACCAACAAATACTCACAGTTAGTTTGTCTCAACATGAACAACTTAAATTGACCAATGTGACTGTGCAGCAAAACTTGCAAATTATGCGTAGCCGGATAGAGGAACTGGGGATAACCGAAGCGCTCGTTCAACGCCAAGGTGATCATCGTATCCGTATTGAGTTACCTGGAGTACAAGATCCTGCCACCGCTAAAAACGTTATTGGTGCAACGGCCAGTTTAGCATTTTATCCCGTACTGCCAACGGGTTCTGTAAACGCTGTGGTTATTAACGACCAACATGATAAACCCGTGTACGTATCAAGAAAGCCAGTGCTGGGAGGCGATCATATTATTGATGCTAGAGCGACTACTGGTGATTTTGGCATGGCGAAAGTCAACATTAGTCTCGACGCTGCAGGCGGTAAGTTAATGTCTGATTTCTCGCGCGACAACATAGGTAAACCTATGGCGACCGCATACAGTGAATATAGCCGAGATGAAGCGGGTAAAGCTCGACAAACAACCCAAATCATTAGTGTTGCCACCATACAAAGTCAACTGGGTAATCGGTTTGAAATTACCGGTTCAGGCAGCCATCAAGAGGCACAGCAGCTTGCGTTATTGCTAAGAGCAGGTTCCATGACAGCACCGGTGACGATTGTAGAAGAACGCACAATAGGACCAAGCTTAGGTGCTGAAAACATTGTCAACGGATTTGCAGCGTTAGCATTAGGTATGTCAGTAACATTATTATTTATGGCCTGCTGGTATCGCCGTTTAGGCTGGATTGCTAATGTGGCGTTAATCGCCAACATGACGATGTTATTTGGCTTACTAGCCCTTATTCCCGGGGCAGTATTAACCTTACCTGGTATTGCGGGGTTAGTGCTTACTGTTGGTATGGCGGTTGATACTAATGTGCTTATCTTTGAGCGAATAAAAGAAAAGCTAGCTGAAGGTCGCAGCTTTGCCAGCGCTATAGATGTGGGATTTGATAGTGCATTCTCAACCATATTTGATGCTAATTTTACCACTATGATCACCGCCGTTGTGCTGTTCTCTATTGGTAATGGCCCTATTCAAGGCTTTGCATTGACCTTAGGCTTAGGGCTATTAACCAGCATGTTTACCGGCATTTTTGCCTCGAGAGCATTAATCAATTTAGTTTATGGCCGCGACACTCGCCGCGCAATTAAGGTGTAATACTATGAACTCAACAAGTATAAATAACTCACTAGAAACAGGTAAACTAAAATACCTCACCAAATGGCGCTATATTTCAAGCATACTTTCTATTGTGTTGATGCTGGTCTCCCTAAGCGTAATTGGTGTAAAGGGGTTTAATTGGGGCTTAGATTTTACTGGCGGAGTGGTCACAGAAATTCAACTTGACCATCGTATTACGGCCAGTGAAATACAGCCACTAATGACCGCCGCCTACCAACAAGACGTGAGTGTTATTTCCGCCAGCGAACCGGGACGGTGGGTATTACGTTATGCCAACATACCCGACGAGCAGCTTCGTCCAGAACTCCGACAAGTCTTAGCGCCATTAAATACCGATATTACTGTGCTAAACAGCAGCATTGTTGGGCCTCAAGTAGGCCAAGAGTTAGTAGAGCAAGGCAGCATAGCTCTGCTAATCGCTATGCTATGTATTATGGGGTATTTAAGTTTTCGTTTTGAATGGCGCTTAGCTTCAGGTGCGTTATTGGCTTTAGTACATGATGTGGTGTTTGTGCTGGCTTTTTTTGCGTTAAGCCAAATGGAATTTAATTTAACTATCCTGGCAGCAATTTTAGCTATTCTGGGGTATTCACTCAATGACTCGATTATTATTGCTGATAGGATCCGCGAACAGTTAGTGGCTAAGTTACAATGGAAAACTTCAGATATTAATAATTTAGCGGTTAAAACAACTTTCTCTAGAACTATGATTACATCGGGGACCACCTTATTAACCGTGGTAGCATTGTGGATTATGGGAGGGGAGCCATTGGAAGGTTTTTCTATCGCGATGTTTATTGGTATTTTAACCGGCACTTGGTCTTCAATTTCAATTGGCGCAACTTTGCCTGAGTTTTTAGGCTTAAAGGCGCAGCATTATCAAGAGGTTCCATTACCTGATCACCCCTGATTAACGATAATTCATCTCCCATAAAAAAGCCGCTGAATTCAGCGGCTTTTAATAAAAGAATGTGAAACTATTTGGCTTTAGGCAAAGCAATCTTCATTTCTACCGAATGACGGAAAATGACTAAAACATGACCGATTAGTTGCACTTTCGCAGACTGGGTTTCACGTATAATGGCGTCAACGATGGCATTTTTGAGCTCTCTGTCAGCAGAGGCTACTTTTACTTTAATCAATTCATGATGTGTAAGAGCGCTATCAATTTCAGCCAGAACACCTTCAGTTAGGCCATTGCCACCAAGCAGCACCACTGGTTTTAGACTGTGAGCCAGACCTTTTAAATGCTGTTTTTGTTTGGTTGTTAAGTTCATTTGTGCCAACTTTTGCTGAGTTACTGTTGAAAAACGGGTATTCTACCCTTATATAGAGCTTATGTAACTCTGAATCGTTGCGGAATTTAAATGACAACAAAAAAACGTACGGCGAGCTCAACTCGCTGGATGCAAGAACACTTTGATGATCACTATGTGAAACTGGCCCAAAAACGTGGCTTACGTTCACGAGCAGCATTCAAGTTAGAGGAGATACAACAAAAAGATAACTTGATAAAACAAGGTATGACAGTTGTTGATTTAGGTGCAGCACCAGGTGGTTGGTCGCAAGTTGCGGTTAAACTCGTTGGTGACAGAGGTAAAGTCATTGCTTGTGATATTTTACCTATGGACCCAATTGTTGGTGTTGATTTCCTTCAAGGTGATTTTAGAGAAAACAAAGTACTCGAAGCATTGCTTGAGCGTGTAGGTCAAGATAAAGTGGATGTGGTACTATCAGATATGGCTCCGAACATGAGTGGTTCGGGTGCTGTTGATCAACCAAGAGCTATGTATTTAGTTGAATTAGCGCTAGATATGTGTCATCAAGTGTTGGCGCCTAATGGCTGTTTTGCTGTTAAAGTCTTTCAGGGGGAGGGTTTTGACGATTATATTAAAACGGTCAAGCAGGCATTCAAAGTAGTAAAAACCCGAAAACCAGACTCCTCTAGAGCGCGCTCTCGGGAAGTCTATCTAGTGGCGACTGGTTACAAGTTGTAGTAGTCTAACGTTAATAATCGCAGGACTGTTAAGAGGTCTAGTAATTTGAGTGACATGGCAAAAAATTTAATACTCTGGGTTGTCATCGCTGTTGTACTGATGTCAGTGTTTCAGGGTTATTCCCCCTCTTCTTCGAATTCGCAGAAGATGGATTATTCCGCCTTTTTGGACAATGTTCGAAATGGTCAAATTAACACGGTTGAAATAAAAAGCGACCAACGGACGATTGAAGGAACTAAACGTACCGGCGAGAAGTTCACCACAATCATGCCTATATATGACCAAGATTTAATTAATGATCTTGATCGTAAAGGCATCACCATGAAAGGCCAAGAAGCTGAAGAGTCAGGTTTCCTAACCCAAATCTTTATTTCATGGTTCCCAATGTTACTGCTAATTGGCGTATGGATATTTTTCATGCGACAAATGCAAGGTGGTGGCGGCAAGGGCGCAATGTCGTTTGGTAAAAGTAAAGCCAAACTGATGAGCGAAGACCAAATCAAAACCACTTTTGCTGACGTTGCAGGTTGTGATGAAGCAAAAGAAGAAGTCAAAGAACTTGTTGATTATTTACGAGACCCAACCAAGTTCCAAAAATTAGGCGGTCGTATTCCTACGGGCGTGCTGATGGTCGGACAACCTGGTACAGGTAAAACCTTATTAGCCAAGGCGATTGCCGGTGAATCTAAGGTGCCGTTCTTTACCATTTCGGGTTCTGACTTTGTGGAAATGTTTGTCGGTGTTGGTGCATCCCGTGTACGTGACATGTTCGAACAAGCTAAAAAATCTGCTCCTTGTATCATTTTCATTGATGAAATCGATGCCGTAGGCCGCCAACGTGGTGCCGGTGTAGGTGGTGGGCACGATGAGCGTGAGCAAACATTAAACCAGCTTTTGGTTGAAATGGACGGCTTTGAAGGTAATGAAGGCGTTATTGTTATTGCAGCAACTAACCGTCCAGACGTACTTGATTCAGCGTTGTTGCGTCCAGGTCGATTTGACCGTCAAGTTGTCGTTGGCTTGCCTGATGTTCGTGGTCGTGAACAAATTCTTAAAGTACATATGCGTAAAGTACCTTTATCAGATGATGTTAAAGCCAGTGTCATTGCGCGTGGTACGCCAGGCTTCTCTGGTGCTGACTTAGCAAACCTTGTCAACGAAGCGGCGTTATTCGCTGCTCGCGGTAATCGTCGTGTTGTTGGTATGGAAGAGTTTGAGCGTGCTAAAGATAAAATCATGATGGGTGCAGAGCGCCGTTCTATGGTGATGTCTGAATCTGACAAAGAAATGACCGCTTATCATGAAGCTGGACATGCCATTATTGGTTGCTTGGTACCAGAACATGACCCAGTGCATAAAGTGACTATTATTCCGCGTGGCCGTGCATTAGGTGTGACCTTCTTTTTACCTGAAGCTGATGCCGTTAGCCAAAGCCGTCGTAAATTGGAATCACAAATTTCAGTTGCCTATGGTGGACGTTTAGCTGAAGAACTTATTTACGGAAGTGAAAAAGTGTCTACAGGGGCGTCGCAAGATATTAAGTACGCCACATCGATAGCTCGTAATATGGTTACGCAATGGGGGTTCTCTGACAAGCTAGGTCCGTTACTTTACGCAGAAGAAGAAAACGAAGTTTTCTTAGGTCGCAGTATGGGTAAAGCAAAGGCAATGTCAGGTGATACAGCAACATTGATTGACTCTGAAATTAAGATGTTTATCGATAAAAACTATCAACGTGCGCAAACGATGTTGACAGACAATATGGATATTTTACATGCGATGAAAGACGCATTGATGAAATATGAAACTATTGACTCGTTGCAAATCGATGATCTAATGAATCGCCGTGAAGTGCGCATGCCAGCTGAATGGCAAAAAGATGAATCATCAGACGACAAAGATAGTGGCAATAACACGCCTAAATCTGAAGCCGAAACGCCAGTGGATGAGGCTAAAACCGACGTTAAAGTCGATAATAAAGCCGATACCAATGACGCGGATGAATCACCCGCTAAATAAACAATTTAGCAAATAAAGAAAACCCCGAAAGGGGTTTTCTTGTTTTTAATCTTATCTAGGAAAATACCCGTGTTTCAATTAACTCATGCTAATAAAACTCTAGACTTATCAAGCCCTGTAGTGATGGGGATTGTGAATGTGACGCCAGATTCATTTTCCGATGGCGGTGAATATATTGGTTTTGAACAAGCCTGTCGTCATGTTGATAATATGGTAGAGCAAGGTGCATTAATTATTGATGTGGGTGGTGAGTCAACCCGACCTGGTGCTGCAGAAGTGACGATTGAGCAAGAACTTGCTCGAGTGATCCCTATCATCGAATACACAGCAAAAACACACAATGTATGGATTTCAATCGATACCAGCAAACCTGAAGTGATGGAACAAGCTGTTAATGCCGGAGCTAATTTAATCAACGATGTGCGCGCGTTACAAGTACCAGGTGCTTTAGCTATGGCTGCAACGCTAGATGTGCCAATTTGCTTAATGCACATGCAAGGTGAGCCGCAAACTATGCAAGATCAACCTGAGTATGAGGATGTGATTGATGAAGTGGCGGCTTTTTTTGAATTACGTATCGCTTACTGTGAAGCGGCTGGAATTGAGCGCGAGCGTTTAATTCTCGATCCAGGTTTTGGTTTTGGCAAAACTTTAGCGCATAATTACCGTCTATTAGCGGCATTACCAAAGTTACATGAATTTCATTTGCCTTTATTGATAGGTCTGTCGCGAAAAAGCATGATCGGCGACCTGTTAGCGCGTGATATAGACCAACGCCTTGCCGGAAGTCTTGCTGGTGCATTAATTGCAGCTCAGCAAGGTGCACAAATTATTCGAGTTCATGATGTACCAGAAACAGTCGATGTGCTTAAAGTGATGTCAGAAACCATGGCTAATCTATAGTTGCATCACATAATAATGTTATCAGTAAAGTGAAAACACTTAAGTAGGGATCTGTGAAGCAAAGAAAATTTTTTGGAACCGATGGTATTCGCGGCAAAGTAGGGGCGGGTAAAATGACTCCTGAATTGGCATTGAAGCTCGGTTGGGCGGCTGGACGAGTATTGTCTCGAAATGGCACCCAAAAAGTGATTATTGGTAAGGATACTCGTATTTCAGGTTACCTGTTTGAATCAGCTTTAGAGGCAGGCTTATCAGCCGCGGGACTTAACGTTTTGCTGCTAGGCCCTATGCCTACTCCTGCAGTGGCTTATTTAACTCGTACCTTTCGCGCCGAGGCCGGTGTCGTGATTAGTGCATCACACAATCCTTATTATGATAACGGTATCAAGTTTTTCTCTACTGATGGCAGTAAACTGGATGATGCAATCGAGCTAGAAATAGAAGCAGAACTTGAAAAACCGCTAGTCTGTGTGGAGTCGCATCTACTGGGCAAGGCTCGTCGTATTGATGATGCAGCAGGGCGCTATATCGAGTACTGCAAAGGTAATTTTCCAGCTGATCAAACACTTAAAGGATTAAAAATAGTCGTCGATTGTGCTCATGGCGCCACTTACCATATTGCTCCTAACGTTTTTCGTGAATTAGGTGCCGATGTTATTGCTATTGGAGATAAACCTGACGGTCTCAATATCAATGATAAAGTCGGTGCAACAGCAATGGCCAAAATCTGTGAAACCGTTTTAGTTGAAAAAGCTGATTTAGGTATTGCACTCGATGGTGATGGCGATCGCATTATGATGGTTAATCGTCATGGCGCAGTGGTTGATGGTGATCAGATTTTATATATTTTAGCGGTAGATGCCCAAAAACGTGGTATTTTAAGCGGCGGAGTTGTTGGCACCGTAATGTCTAATTTAGGTTTGGACTTAGCGCTGCAAGCACTTGATATTCCTTTTGTTCGTTCTAAGGTCGGTGACCGCTATGTCATGGAGATGCTGAAGAAGAATAAGTGGCGTATAGGCGGTGAAAACTCTGGCCATATTCTTAATCTTGATCATGGTACTACTGGTGATGGTATCATTGCAGGTATTTTAGTCCTCGCGGCAATGCGACGTCAAAATGCTTCACTTGAACAATTAACTGAATCGATGAAGATGTTACCGCAAGTGTTAGTTAATGTGCGTTTTGAAGGCAGCTCTAATCCACTCGATAGCGAAGCGGTTAAGTTAGCTAAAGCGGATGTTGAACAACAATTGGGTGCTCGTGGACGTGTATTATTACGTAAGTCGGGTACTGAACCGTTAATTAGAGTCATGGTCGAGGGAGATGATCATCCCCAAGTGCTTGCGCATGCAAATCGTATTGCTGACGCGGTAAAGGCAGCATGTTAATTATTTGAATATTAAGATAAGCCGTTGCTCGCTCAAAAAGTAGACGCTTCGACAGTTTATATGAAATATTCCCCTTTTAGCTCTTGTAACTTGATAAGTGGTTCGCTATTATTCACGCCGCTTTCAGAGGAGACAGTGAATGGCACTCAGACGTCCTATGGTCGCTGGTAACTGGAAAATGAATGGTAATTCGGCATTAGCCCAAGAGCTTTTCAAGAAGTTTGCTACCAAGCTCCAAAATGATTCCGCTGAAGTGGTTTTATGCCCGCCTTCAATTTATCTTGAAAGTGTTCGGCAGCTGCTAGAAGCCAATAAGCAAACCTTAGATGGTGCGCTTGTTAGAATGGGTGCACAAAATCTGAGTCAACATGATTTTGGTGCATACACAGGCGAAATATCCGGGCAGATGCTAAAAGATTCTGGATGTCGGTATGTGATTATCGGCCATTCCGAACGTCGCCGTATGTACGGAGAGACGAGTAATATTGTGGCAGAGAAGTTTGCTGCTGCTCAGAAACATGGTCTGACACCGATTTTGTGTGTAGGTGAATCAGGACCAGCTCGTGAAGCAAGACGTACCTTTGAGGTGATTGCGGAAGAGCTTGATATAGTAATTGAAAAAAACGGTACCATGGCTTTTGATAACGCAATTATCGCTTACGAACCTTTATGGGCAGTAGGGACAGGTAAAAGTGCTACACCAGAGCAGGCACAAGAAGTACATGCGTTTATTCGCAGTCGCCTCTCGGAAGTTTCTCCATTTATTGGTGAGAATATCAGAATTCTTTACGGTGGTAGCGTCACCCCAAGCAATGCGGCAGATATATTTGCCCAGCCTGATGTTGATGGTGGTCTGATTGGCGGTGCAAGTTTGAACTCAAGTGAGTTTTTAAGTTTATGTACCATAGCAATGAGCGCGTAATTATATGTACGAAGTTCTTATAGTTGTATACTTGGTGGTAGCGTTAGGTCTTATCGGCTTAATATTAATCCAACAAGGAAAGGGTGCCGACATGGGCGCATCTTTCGGAGCCGGTGCTTCAGGCACATTATTTGGCTCAAGTGGTTCAGGTAATTTCCTGACTCGCAGTACTGCAGTATTAGCCATTGGCTTTTTTGCATTGAGTTTAGTGATTGGTAATTTAAGTGCTAATCACACAGAGCAAAATGATCAGTGGAAAGATTTAGGTCCAGCAGCAGAGCAAATCATTGATGAAGCTCCGGTGCAAACCGAAAAGTCAGAAACGAAAATTCCTGACTAGTAAACCAGGTAACGCCGAGGTGGTGGAATTGGTAGACGCGCAGCCTTGAGGTGGCTGTGTCTTAACGGACGTGCGGGTTCAAGTCCCGCTCTCGGCACCAAATTTAACTAACAAATGATAGATAGCGTTTGATTAGTTATTGCAAGATATAGTGTAAATCAATATACTTGCATACAGTTGACGCGGGGTGGAGCAGTTGGTAGCTCGTCGGGCTCATAACCCGAAGGTCGTCGGTTCAAGTCCGGCCCCCGCAACCAGCTCCTTGTAATTTAATTTCGTTAGAAAATAAATTACAATTTACAGGTTTTATAATAAAATAACCTCGTGATTACGGGGTTTTTTGTTATATGAACTTTTAAATATCCGTGTTTTATGCGGGTTGCAATGGGGCTATTAGCCCTTTTTTTGTTTTTTTGGGGGTCATTTTTGGCAACAATAGAATCCAAGCTTGTTGAAATGTTAACAGTACCTGTTGAAGCATTAGGCTTTAAACTATGGGGCATTGAATATATTCAAGCTGGTCGTCATTCAATTTTACGTGTTTTTATTGATCACGAGAATGGCATCAATATTGAAGATTGTGCAGCAGCCAGTCGTCAAGTTAGCGCAGTTATGGATGTTGAAGACCCTATTTCTACAGAATACACATTAGAAGTATCTTCACCTGGCGTAGATAGACCGTTATTTACCGCCGAGCAATATGCTGCCTATAAAGGTGAGGATGCAAAAATACAACTGACTATGCCTGTTGCGGGTAGTCGTAATTTAAAAGGCGTCATCAATAGTGTTGATGGGCAAATGCTCACCATAACCGTTGATGGTAAAGACTTGATTGTTGCTTTGGATAATATCCGTAAAGGCAGCATTATCGCTAAGTTTTGATAGTTTCAGGTGAAGGACGAGGCAAGACCAAATGAATAAAGAGATCCTGCTAGTCGCAGAAGCGGTTTCCAATGAGAAAGGCCTTCCGCGCGAAAAGATTTTCGAAGCGCTAGAAATTGCACTGGCTACCGCAACAAAGAAAAAATACGAAGGCGATATTGAAGTTCGCGTTGCGATTGATCGTAAAACCGGTCATTACGATACTTTCCGTCGTTGGATGGTTGTTGACGATCATGGCGAGGCTTTGGAAAACCCATATAGCGAAATTACCTTCGAAGCCGCTCGTTATGAAGAGCCAGAGATTCAAGTAGGTGAGTATATCGAAGATCAAATCGACTCTGTCGCGTTTGACCGTATTACTACACAAACTGCTAAACAAGTTATCGTGCAAAAAGTACGTGAAGCTGAACGTGCACAAATTGTTGAACAATTTATTGAACGTGAAGGTGAGATTGTTACTGGTGTTGTTAAGAAAAGCACCCGTGAAAGCGTGGTTGTTGATTTAGGTAATAATGCTGATGGCGTATTATTTAAAGAAGATTTAATCAGCCGTGAATCTTTCCGTCCTGGTGACCGTGTGCGTGCATTATTGTACTCAGTTCGTCCAGAAGCTCGCGGTGCGCAGTTATTTTTAACACGCAGCAAGCCAGAAATGCTGATTGAACTATTTCGGGTTGAAGTGCCAGAAATTTACGACGAATTGATTGAAGTGATGGGTGCTGCTCGTGATCCAGGTGCTCGTGCTAAAATAGCCGTTAAATCAAATGACCGTCGTATCGATCCAATTGGTGCTTGTGTTGGTATGCGTGGTGCTCGAGTGCAAGCCGTATCAAACGAGCTAGGCGGCGAGCGTGTTGATATCGTGTTGTGGGATGATAATCCAGCGCAATATGTGATCAATGCCATGGCGCCAGCTGATGTTGCCTCTATCATTGTCGACGAAGACAATCATTCGATGGATATTGCTGTTGAAGCAGACAGTTTGGCACAGGCTATTGGTCGTAACGGCCAGAACGTACGTTTAGCGACTCAACTGACTGGTTGGGAACTGAACGTAATGACAGTTGAAGACATGAACAAAAAACACCAAGCCGAAAGCGCTAAGGTGATTGATTTGTTTGTGGCTTATCTAGATGTAGATCAAGATTTTGCAGCCGTATTGGCTGATGAGGGATTCACTTCGTTAGAAGAGATCGCTTATGTTCCAGAATCTGAGCTATTAGCAATAGAAGGTTTCGACGAAGGAATCGTTGAAGCATTACGTGAACGTGCAAAGGCCGCTATCTCTACAAGAGCATTAGCGTCTGAAGAAGCGTTAGATGGTGCAGAGCCAAGTGATGATTTATTAGCATTGGAAGGATTAGAAAGACATTTAGCTTATGTTCTAGCGAGCAAAGGCGTAGTGACTTTAGAAGACTTGGCCGAGCAAGGTATTGACGATTTAATTGATATTGAAGAATTAACAGAAGAAAAAGCAGGTGAGCTCATCATGGCTGCCCGCAATATCTGTTGGTTTGGCGAAGAAGCATAAGTCGATCAACAGGGGGATTTAATTGATGGCAGATACAAGTGTAGAAAAATTAGCAGCGGAAGTGGGAAAATCAGTTGATCGATTAATCGAACAATTCTCAGATGCTGGTATAAGCAAAAAACAACTCGATACTGTTTCAGAAAAAGAGAAGCAACAGCTTCTTGATTTTCTAAAAAAACAGCATGGTGCAGATTCAGTACCGACTAAAATGACATTGCAACGTAAAACCGTGTCTACGTTAAGTGTTGCAAGCACTGGCGGTCAGTCGAAAGACGTTAAAGTAGAAGTACGTAAGAAACGTACTTTTGTTAAGCGTGATGATGCAGAATTAGCCAAACAAGCTGAATTAGAAGCTCAAGCAAAAGCCAAAGCAGATGCTGAAGCTCAAGTAAGAGTGGAAGCTGAAGCAAAAGCAGCGGCAGAAGCGAAAGCTAATGCTGAAGCGAAGAAAAAAGCGGAAGCAGAAGCCAAATTGAAATCAGAAAAAGTAAAGTCTGAACCTAAAGTAACTAAAGTTGCTGACCCAGAAACTGCAGCAGCAAAAGCTGAAGCCGAGCGTTTAAAAGCGACTCAAGAAGCTGTGTTAACTCAGAAGCAAAAAGATGAAGCCGCCAAAGCAGCTGAAACAGCTCGTTTACTTGCTGAAGTAAACTCAAAGCGCTGGGCTGAAGAAGAACGTCAACGTTTAGATGCAGAAAAGAACGGTGATCATCATATCACCACATCTAAAGTTGCTCGTGCAGCTGAAGACAGTTCTGATGCCGATGATGAAAAACGTGGTCGTCGTGCTCGCAACAAAAATGCCAACAAAAAACGTGGCGGAAAAGATGCGCGTGACGGTCGTGAAAAACACATGCGTAACCGCAGCACAGCACCAGAATCTATGGCGCACGGTTTTAATAAACCCGCTGCAGCAGTGAGTCGTGATGTACGTATCGGTGAAACCGTAACTGTATCTGAATTAGCGCATTTAATGGCAATCAAAGCCACTGTTATCATCAAGCAAATGATGAAAATGGGCTCTATGGTGACGATTAACCAAGTACTTGACCAAGAAACCGCTCAAATGGTTGCTGAAGAGTTAGGTCATAAGGTTGTGCTGATTCGTGAAAACGAACTTGAGCATCAAGTACTAAAAGATCGCGATGACAACATCCAACTAGAGTCTCGCGCTCCTGTTGTGACTATCATGGGTCACGTTGACCATGGTAAGACGTCATTACTTGATTATATCCGTCGTGCGAAAGTTGCTGCTGGCGAAGCCGGTGGTATTACTCAGCATATTGGTGCATACCACGTTGAAACTGAAAACGGCATGATCACTTTCCTTGATACTCCTGGTCACGCGGCGTTTACGTCAATGCGTGCTCGTGGTGCTAAGGCGACTGATATTGTTATTTTGGTTGTTGCTGCCGATGATGGCGTAATGCCACAAACGATTGAAGCGATTCAACACGCTAAAGCGGGTAACGTACCGTTAATCGTAGCTGTTAACAAAATGGATAAGCCAGATGCTGATCCAGAGCGTGTTAAGAGTGAGCTGTCTCAACATGGCATCATGTCAGATGATTGGGGCGGAGATAACATGTTCGTTCACGTATCAGCCAAAACTGGTATGGGCGTTGACGAATTGTTAGAAGGTATCTTACTTCAATCTGAAGTATTAGAACTTAAAGCAGTACGTGATGGTATGGCTGCAGGTGTTGTTATTGAATCACAACTTGATAAAGGTCGTGGCCCTGTGGCAACTATCTTGGTTCAAGAAGGTACGTTACGCCAAGGTGATATCGTTTTATGTGGTTTAGAGTACGGTAAAATCCGTGCGATGAAAGACGAAAATGGTCATTCAATTACTGAAGCGGGTCCTTCTATTCCGGTTGAGATTTTAGGTCTCTCTGGTGTGCCTTCTGCGGGTGATGAAGCCACTGTTGTACGTGATGAACGTAAAGCTCGTGAAGTCGCTTTATATCGTCAAGGTAAATTCCGTGATGTTAAGTTAGCGCGTCAGCAGAAGTCTAAACTAGAAAACATGTTTGCCAACATGGAAGAAGGCGAAGTACAAGAGCTTAACATCGTACTTAAAGCTGATGTTCAAGGTTCTCTTGAAGCGATTTGCGAATCTTTAGCTAAACTGTCAACAGCTGAAGTTAAAGTGAACATTATTGCTCGCGGTGTTGGTGCATTAACCGAAACCGACGCAACATTGGCAGCTGCTTCAAATGCGATTCTTGTTGGTTTCAACGTCCGTGCTGATGCACAGGCTCGCAAAACCATAGATTCAGAAAGTGTCGATTTACGTTATTACAGCATCATCTACAACCTAATTGATGAAGTTCGTGCTGCAATGACAGGTATGTTAGCACCTGAGTTTAGACAAGAAATTATCGGCCTTGCAGAAGTTCGTGATGTATTTAAGTCTCCTAAAATCGGCGCTATTGCAGGTTGTATGGTTACCGAAGGTATCGTTAAACGTAGCGCACCAATTCGTGTATTACGTGACAACGTAGTTATCTTCGAAGGTGAACTTGAGTCTTTACGTCGCTTTAAAGATGATGCTCCTGAAGTGCGTAATGGCATGGAATGTGGTATCGGTGTTAAGAACTACAATGACGTCCGAGTGGGCGATCAAATTGAAGTGTTCGAAACAGTCGAAATTGCTCGCACCTTATAAGTACCAATGGAAGGGCGGCTTTAGCCGCCCTTTTTGATTGTAGACCTAACGATATGGCATATCATCATGGCAAAAGAATTTAGTCGTACACGTCGCATTGCGCAACAGCTCCAGCAAGAACTTGCTATGGTGTTGCAACGCGATATGAAAGATCCTCGCATTGGTTTCATTACCGTAAACGATGTCGACGTTTCACGTGATTTAAGTTATGCAAAAGTGTTTGTGACCTTCTTTGAAGAAGACACTGAACTTGTTCAACAAAAAATTGATGCACTCACTGTTGCTGCACCTTATGTTCGTACTTTGGTTGCTGGGCGTATGAAATTACGCGTTATGCCTGAATTACGCTTTATTTATGATAGCTCACTGGTAGAAGGCATGCGCATGTCTAACCTAGTAACTCAAGTCATCAATAAAGATAAAGCCAAGCAACAGCAATTTACTCCAGAAGTCTCTGATAACAGCGAGTCTGTTGACGGTGAAAAGGAGCAAGATTAATGGCTCGTCGCCCTAAAGGTCGCTTCATCGACGGAATAGTATTACTCGATAAAGATACTGGCATGAGCTCTAACTTTGCTCTGCAAAGAGTTAAGCGCTTTTTTAATGCCAATAAAGCGGGCCACACAGGTGCTTTGGATCCGCTAGCAACAGGAATGTTGCCTATTTGTCTTGGAGAAGCGACTAAGTTCTCTCAGCATTTATTAGACTCGGATAAACGTTATCTGGTGACGGCTAAATTGGGTGAGCGCACTGATACGAGTGATTCAGATGGCGAAGTCGTTCAGACGCGTCCTGTTAATTTTACTCAAGCACAACTCGATGAGAAACTGGCCTTTTTTCGTGGCACAACACAACAAGTACCATCAATGTATTCGGCATTAAAATACCAAGGCCAGCCTTTGTATAAGTATGCACGTGAAGGCATTGAAGTACCTCGTGAATCTCGACCAATCACTGTTTTTGAGCTTAATTTTATCAAGCTTGAAGGTGATGAGTTAACCCTAGATATTCATTGTTCTAAAGGGACTTACATACGGACCATTATTGATGATTTAGGTGAAATGTTGGGATGTGGTGCACATGTTATTATGCTGCGTCGTACTCAAGTTGCCGAATATCCGTATGAAAAAATGGTCACCTTAGCGCAATTAGAAGCGCTACTTGAGCAAGCTCATAGAGATGACGTTGCGCCTCAAACTCTGATGGACCCATTATTATTACCAATGGACACCGCGGTCGCTAATTTCCCTGAAATTAACTTGCCAGAGGCGATGCTATATTACGTCATGCAAGGCCAGGCTATTCAGGCTGCTGGACTTAAGCCTGATGAATTAGTGCGTATCACTATTGGTGATGAACGTCGGTTTGTTGGTATGGGCATCATGAATGATGATGGCTTATTAGCACCAAAGCGTTTGATTGTGATCCATGATAATGCTCCTGCAGAGTAATCAGTCGGAGTTGTTGTTTGCTTTTACTGATAAATAATCGAATTTATATTGCGGTTAACCATCAATCTGGTTAAAATGCTGCCCTCGCTCTGGCTGAGTTAGTGATCGGCTTGAGATACATTTACTTTTTTTGGAGATACACATGTCACTAAGTGCTGAAGCAAAAGCAAAAATTTTAGCTGATTTTGGTCGCGGCGAAAACGATACAGGTTCAACTGAAGTTCAAGTAGCTTTGTTAACTGCTCAAATTAACCACCTTCAAAGTCACTTTAAAGAGCACATCCATGATCACCACTCTCGTCGTGGTTTATTACGTATGGTTAGTGCACGCCGTAAGCTTTCTGCTTACTTAAAGCGTACTGACGTAGCACGTTACACTGCTATGATCCAGAAGTTAGGTTTACGTCGTTAATTCGACACTCGGCTTACTTTAGTAGGCTGATTAAACCATAAAAAAGGAGGCTAATAGCTTCCTTTTTTATTGCCTAAAAATGCTTGTTTTTAGCCCATCCTTTCACTGACCAGTTCCCATAATCATTTGTGGTTGTTTTTTTAGTCATACTTTGATTGATCAAATCTGTATCGATATTGCCATATCTACCGAAATAGCCTTTAAGGCTTGGATAAATAATGGCCGTTGATCATGACTACATTCAACAAGAGTTAATGGGCACTTAACCGCACTTTAATCACTCCAGAGCAACTTCATCTATGTTTTGTCTTTAGGATATTTTGCTCAGCTTTAAGTCTTAAAATTATTAAGAACTGAAAGAAAAAAGAATTGTGGGTTGTAATCAGCCTAAACTTGGGTAACAAATACCTCGCCAATAGCCCTTTGCCCTACTAACTTAGTTGATTTCACTTAATAAGGGAAAAGGGGCCTTTAACAGGATTATTAGCCGCTAAATGATACTTTGCCGCTTATGGGTAAGCCGCTGACGAGATAGGTTTACTGTGGCTTATACAGAGTGTTTAAGCATGAATGACTTTAGCTGTATTACTGATAATATATTTCTCTTCAAACTCGGCTAACGGCAGTGGTTGGCTAAAGTAAAAGCCTTGACCAATCTCACATTGATTTTCTTTGAGCCATTCAAGTTGTTGAATATTTTCAATACCTTCAGCAACAATGGTCAAATCAAGTTGACGACCCAACATTAAAATAGTCGATGCGATTGCACTATCTTCAGGAAGATCACTTACAAAGGCACGATCAATCTTCATTGTTGTTATTGGCAAGTGACGTAGATAGGATAATGACGAGTATCCTGTGCCAAAATCATCGACCGCAATACCAAAACCGGCAGATTTAAGCTGTTCTAATTTAGTCACTGCTTGTTCAACATCATTCATCAGCGATGTTTCAGTAATTTCAATTTCCAGTAATTCAGGACGTATCTGGTATCGAATTGCCAGTTGCTTGATGTCGGGTACTAAACTGGCATCAGCGAATTGCTGCGATGCCACGTTCACCGCAATAGGGATCTCATAATTGTATTTACGTTGCCATTCTCGGATCACTTTGCAGCTTTGCTCGATAACCCAACGGCCAATTGGGATAATAATTCCGGTTTCTTCGGCCACAGGGATAAATGACATCGGGCTTATCAATTGACCGTCTTTTTGCCAACGGATAAGGGCTTCACATCCGACGACTTTGTTGGTTTTTAAATCAAATTTAGGTTGAAAATATAATAAGAATTCGTTGTTTTTCAATGCGTCATGTAATGAGGCTTCTGTGCGAAGTCTTATTGCCGCACGTTCAGTCATTTGTTGCTTGAAAAATGACCACTGATTAGAGCCAGCCGCTTTAGCGCTGTACATGGCGATATCGGCATGTCGAATTAGGTCTTCCGCAGTGATACCGTCCTCGGGATATATAGAGATACCTATCGATGCCGCGGGATGAATTGCGTGCTCATTAAGCTGGATTGGAGTATTTAATTGAGCGAGTAATTTATCAACAAAGTCTGCCGCTTGTGAAGGTGTTTGGATCTCATCGGCTAAGATAACAAATTCATCACCGCCAAGACGAGCCACGCTGCCTCTGTCACCCACCACTCGTTCTAATATACGCGCAATACGCGCCAGAAACTGATCACCTATGGCATGGCCTAAGGAGTCATTAATATTTTTAAAGCGATCCAAGTCAATGAAGAGTAGAGCAAAATTTCGTTTGTGGACTCGAGAGCGTTGAATGGTGACATTCAATGTCTCTAATAATAAGGTCCTGTTAGGTAAGCCCGTTAATGGATCTCGGGTTGCCATTTTGCGCAGCTTATTTTGAGTTTGACTGAACTGCAATAATATTTGATTAAACTTACTGGTCACCAGTCCTAACTCATCATCTTTATGAGCTTTTGACATAGGTAACAGGTTTTCGTCAGGATAATCAGGATCAATTTTGTCAATTGCTTCGCTAATCCGAGCAATCGGTTGAGTGAGAAAACGATGAAACACTACGGTCAATACTAATGTGAGTAATAATGCTCGAGCTAATGTTGCGATAAGTCCAAGTTGTAATTGATTAAACAGTTTCGTGGTCAGCTTTTGGGTATCGTAAAAAATCGTCAGGGTGCCAATAAGCTGTTGTTGTTTGTTTCCTTCAAAATAGAAAGGACGATACAGTGGACGGGCGATTTCTTTTAGATCCCCAAACAGACGATTACTTAAGGAAACATAAGCTTTTGAGGACTCTCCGGTTTCATTTACCTCAGACACAAACAATGAACCATCATCGAGCTCGATGACTGCAGAGCCAACATTATCGACTTTTATAATGCCTTCTAGGGTTTGACTGGCAAGTTTATCATCTAACGACCATACCGCGTTGGTAGTGGTTTGTTCGACGGAATTGAGCAGCTCTTGTTGTGCCGCGGTAAGCTGTTGTTTAGCGGTAACAACGACGAGTGCTATTTCGATGATAAAAATAGCAACAGCAAAAAACAAAGCAGTAAAAACTACTAAGTTAGTTTGTTTCCATGTGAGAGACTTAAAACGAGCCGTCATGTATTATTCCATGTCATCTAAGTGACTTTTCACGTTAAATTTGCAGTTTAACAGCCTAAAACTACAAGAATTTATACTAAATATAAATTAAATCGCCAATAGGGCGAATTAATTAGTTAACTTTCACAAAAAATAATAATACTAATTACTACGACTTTAGTTAAATTCATCTCTCTTGTCATTAATAATCAAGCCAAATAGTGAACCTCATGTCATTTAATCGGAGTAAACTCGCTCATCACTGTCAAAATCGTTTGTTAATGCTGTGATCTCATCTAGGAAAATGATTATTTAAAACATTTTCTCATTCTGTATCGCGCGTCTATTTAACTATTCGGTGTAATTGAAGTATACTTGTGCGCGTAATTAAAGGTCATTAAATTAAGGAATGGGTCACGTGAATCCAATTGTAAAGAGTTTTGAGTATGGTCAACATACAGTCACCTTAGAAACAGGTGTTATTGCACGTCAAGCAGATGCTGCAGTTTTAGCAAGCATGGGCGATACCACAGTATTAGTTACTGTAGTTGGTAAAAAAGTAGCGGATTTAAGCCGTGACTTCTTCCCGCTAACTGTTAACTATCAAGAAAAAACCTATGCTGCAGGTAAAATCCCTGGTGGTTTCTTCAAGCGTGAAGGTCGTCCTTCAGAAGATGAAACTCTGATTGCACGCCTTATTGACCGTCCTATTCGTCCTTTATTCCCTAACGGTTTTAAAAACGAAGTTCAAGTTATCATCACTGTGGTGTCTGTTGACCCACAAATTGAGCCAGACATTGTTTCAATGATCGGTACCTCTGCAGCATTAGCTATTTCTGGTATTCCTTTCAGCGGTCCACTAGGTGCGGCGCGTGTTGGTTATATCAACGATGAATATGTCCTTAACCCAACGGTTGATCAGCTTGCAACAAGCTCATTAAACTTAGTCGTTGCGGGTACTAAAGCTGCTGTACTGATGGTTGAATCTGAAGCGAAAGCGCTTGCAGAAGAAATTATGCTAGGTGCGGTGACTTATGGTCATGACCAACAACAAGTCGTTGTTGATGCTATTGCTGAGTTCAAAGCAGAAGCTGGCAAGCCAACATGGGATTGGACTGCACCAGTTCAAGATCAAGTGTTAGTTGCTAAAATCAAAGAGCTTGCAGAAGCTGGCATGACAGAAGCTTATCAAATCGAAGTTAAGCAAGATCGTTATGTACAAGTTGGCATCGTTAAAGCGGCTGCCAAAGCGGCATTAGTGGCTGAAAACCCAGATGTTGATACTCGTGAAGTAGACAATCTACTTGGCAGTCTAGAGAAAAATGTTGTTCGCGGACGTATTATTAGTGGCAAGCCACGTATCGATGGTCGTGAACCAGATATGATTCGCGCATTGAGTGTTTTAGCTGGTGTACTTCCACGTACTCACGGTAGTTCATTATTTACTCGTGGTGAAACTCAAGCTTTAGTTACCTGTACTCTAGGTACTGAACGTGATGCACAAAAGATTGATAGCATCATGGGTGAGCGTACTAATCGCTTTATGCTTCATTATAACTTCCCTCCGTATTCTGTTGGTGAAACAGGTATGGTTGGCTCACCTAAGCGTCGCGAAATTGGCCATGGTAAGTTAGCATGGCGCGGTATGAATGCCGTTATGCCTTCTGCTGAAGAATTCCCATACAGCATTCGTGTTGTATCTGAAATTACTGAATCTAACGGTTCAAGCTCAATGGCTTCTGTATGTGGTACTTCATTAGCATTAATGGATGCCGGTGTACCGATTAAATCATCTGTTGCTGGTATTGCGATGGGTCTTGTTAAAGAAGGCGACGATTTTGTTGTACTTTCTGACATCTTAGGTGATGAAGATCACTTAGGTGATATGGACTTTAAAGTAGCCGGTACTCGTGATGGTATTACTGCATTGCAGATGGATATCAAAATCGAAGGTATCACTAAAGAGATCATGGATATTGCACTGCAACAAGCTTATGGCGCACGTGTTCATATCCTAAACGTAATGGATCAAGCTATTGGTTCACATCGTGACGATATTTCTGCTCACGCTCCACGTATTACCACAATCAAGATCAACCCAGAGAAGATCCGTGATGTGATTGGTAAAGGCGGCGCAGTAATTCGTGCTCTAACTGAAGAGACTGGCACAACTATTGAACTTGATGACAATGGTACTGTGAAAATTGCCTCTTCAAATGGCGAAGCTACCAAAGAAGCGATTCGTCGTATTGAAGAAATCACTGCCGAAGTTGAAGTGGGTCGTATCTATAACGGTAAAGTTATCCGTATCGTAGATTTCGGTGCATTTGTTAACATTCTACCTGGCAAAGATGGTTTAGTGCATATTTCACAAATCAGTGATGAGCGCGTTGCTAACGTATCTGATCACCTAGAGATGAACCAAGAAGTTGCTGTTAAGGTAATGGAAGTGGATCGTCAAGGTCGCGTAAGACTGTCAATTAAAGAAGCTCAAGCAAAAGAAACTGCTGAGTAATTTTTTTAAAGTTTAACGACAAAAAAGGAGACCATTTGGTCTCCTTTTTTTATCTATCGAAAAATAATCGTTAATGCACATGGCTCTTAGATTGCCAGATTGCTATGATGTTGAATATTAATAGAACCTGATAAGGTAAAGCGGATGGAATGTAAGCTACGCACCACAATCGTTGCCGTTGTTGTTGGTGCAAGTATGATGTTGTCAGGTTGTGCTGCAACGTTAGGTTCAAATGATGATACTGCAGGGCAGATGATTGTAGCCCCTGTCATGCCAGACTATAAGTTAGAAGTGACGCTGGCAAAGCTAAATGAAATTCTGGCTACCATGGAATTAACTGACGAACAGCGTGCACGTTTTCATTATGATCGCGGCGTCATATATGACAGTGTAGGACTGCGTTTACTGGGGCGAATTGATTTCCATCAAGCATTAAAGTTGCAACCCGATTTAGCGGATGCATATAATTTCCTGGGTATTTATTATACTCAAGAAGGTGAGTTTGACAGTGCCTATGAAGCATTTGATGGGGTACTGGAACTGTCACCAAACTATGATTATGCCTTCTTAAATCGTGGCATCGCGTTATATTATGGCGAGCGTTACCAATTAGCTGTGAGTGACATGCAAGCGTTTTATGATCGAGACCCTACTGATGGTTATCGTGTACTTTGGCTCTATTTGATGGCTTCAGAGGTCGATAAAGGTAACGCGTTAATCGATTTAGCGACGCAACGAAAACAATTAAATAATCAACAATGGTCAAGTGTGTTGGTTGATTTTTACTTAGGTAAAATGAGTCAAGAGCAAGTATTTTCAGCGGCGAAAGTGGGCTTGTCTCAACCAAAAGAATATGCAGAGCGTTTATGTGAAGCGTATTTTTACTTAGCTAAGCATGCCGCTGCAAATGGCCAATATCAGCAAGCTGCTAATTTTTATCGGTTAACCTTAGCGACCAACATTTATGATTTTGTTGAACATCGTTATGCCAGAATTGAATTAGCTAAAATGAAAAATATAATCCTACAGTCTTCCGAATTATCCTCGAAAAGCTAAAAAACACTTTGCCTAGCCAATTCTGCCGATAGGCGCTATAATTTGCGCCTTTTTTAGCGGCTAGTGCAAGGTTAACATGTCAGGCAATAAAGTTGAGGTCGACAAGCGTCGTACCTTCGCCATCATTTCGCACCCTGATGCCGCCCAGCCTTTCAACGCTTAAAACCACCTTTCATTGCACACTACAATCACATCTCTACGTACTGAATTTAAAGGCTTTTTGTCTTT
>NZ_JAACSD010000020.1:0-58776 GCF_009994065.1 Shewanella vesiculosa | reverse complement strand
GTATTGTGAAGCTTGATTCTACAGATTCGTTTACAGTATCTTCTGCTGATGCAACAATGGCTAAAGTTGCATCGACACCATATGCTTCATCGCTAGATGCTATTTCAACTGTAGATATTGGCGATGCGGATGGCGCTCAAAATGCATTAGCAGTTATTGATGCGGCTATAGCATCAATAGATGGCCAACGCGCAGACTTAGGTGCGGTGCAGAATCGAATGAACTTTACCATTAGCAACTTAAGCAATATTCAGTCAAACGTAACAGATGCTCGTAGCCGCATTCAAGATGTTGACTTTGCTTCTGAAACTGCGCAGTTAACTAAGCAGCAGATTTTGTCGCAAACCTCTTCTGCGATGTTAGCTCAGGCTAACCAGTTACCACAAACTGCACTGTCACTATTATAATCGTCACAACTATAATAGCGATTAACTAAGTTTTGGTTATTGATAGGGAGGGTCGCTTGCGATTCTCCCTTTTATGTTTTAAGACTTATATTGTACAAGGCTGTTAATCAAGTTAAGCCATATCTCTTGCTTATAAAAAATAGAGGTAATGCTGGTACAATAATTGCTTTTTTATCTATTTGGTCGAGGTGTATCATGGATGTTAATCTAACAGCATCAAGCAGTAATTTACGTAAAGATGGTTTGGCTAACTTACTCGATAAGCAGTCTAACGTCGTTAATTCAGGCTTGCCTGCAGACGGTATACAAAAGGTGGGTGATAGCAGTCGCACTACTGAGCAAGTTAACCAAGCGGTCAAGGTTGACTCCGAAGAGTTAAACCAAGCCGTTAATGATATTTCTGCTAGCATGAATATGATGCAAAAAGGTTTAGCCTTTAAAGTGGATGAAGAATCCGGTGTTCAGATTGTCAAAGTGATTGATGTGACTACAGGTGAGCTCATTAGGCAAATACCCAATGAAGAAGCTTTAGATATTGCTAAGAAATTAAATGAAGTCACTGGCTTGTTGATGAAAACTAAAGTCTAGTGAGTGATAAGGCAGATTTAGTATTGTGTGAGTAAGTTTTTCACGTTATAAATTGCAGAGGTTATTATGGGATTAACATCAGTAGGTATTGGTTCGGGTATTGATATCGGCGGCATTGTCACTGCACTGGTAAACGCCGAAAGCGCCGGTAAAATTGCCAGGTTTGATGTTAATGAAGGTAAGATTAATGCACAAATATCTGGTATTGGCTCCTTGAAAAGCGCTATGTCGGAGTTTAATACTAAATTAACCGCACTAACTGAATCTGCTACTTTTGGTAGCCAGAAAGTGGCAGTTTCTACGAAAGATTATTTATCTGCTACCGTTGATAAAACGGCTGTTTCTGGTAGCTACCAAGTAAAGGTTGAGCAACTAGCCCAAAGTCAAAAAGTCGGTTCTGCAATTGTGGCAGATAATGCCACTGCAATTGGTACTGGTTCTCTATCAATTGCCGTAGGCACAGGTGACAGCTTTAGTGTTGATGTTGAAGCGACCGATACGTTAACTGAAATCATGAATAAAATTAATGATTCAGATGATAACAGTGACGTTACCGCAACGATTATTAACGGTGAATTAGGGCCGCAGTTAGTCCTTAGTGCTAAAAATACAGGTTTAGATAATACCATTAGCGTTACCGCTATTGATACTGATGGTAATACTGGCTTGGCAGATACCTTTACCATGACAGAGGTGACGCCCGCTAAAAATGCCATTGCCTATATTGATGGCGTTAAAGTGGTGTCGCAAAAAAACAGTATTAGTGAAGCGATTACCGGTGTGTCGTTAACACTAACCGCGGCAGATGTTGATAAAACCACCACCTTAACCGTCAGCAAAGATACTGCAAAAACCAAAGCTGCGATTGAAGGGTTTGTTGAAGCCTACAATACTGTGATGACAACCATAAAAGATTTAACGAGTTATGATGCTGATACCGAAAAAGCGGGTATTTTACAAGGTGATGCTCTGCCTCGTAGCATTCAAAGCCAAATGCGCAATATGTTATCGAGTCAATTTGGCACATCTGATGGCGATAAAATGTTGGCTAACTTGGGGGTGACGACAACTCGCGAAGGGTTACTTGAGATTGACTCCACTAAATTAACTGACGTTATCAGTAACGATAAAGGTACTATTGCTGAGATGTTTAGCGCTGAAAATACTGGTCTAGCAAGTAAAATGTCATCTCTATTAGATAGTTACATTAAAACTGGCGGTGTAATGGATGGCCGTGACTCTTCTTTAGATGAACAACTCATTCGTATAGCTGATAGTCGTGAGCAACTTAATACCCGTATGGCTGCATACAGTGACCGTTTATATAAGCAATATAATGCGATGGATTTAGTTGTCGCTAATTTAAACAGTAGCGCTAGTGATTTACAGTCCCGCTTAGATTCCTTACCTGGTGTTGTTAGGAATAATAATTAATTATTAAGTAAGTTATAAATATAGAACAAGCAGTTTTTTTGACTCTCATGGTCTTGCTACAGATATGTTAAGTTTTACATAAGAGGTTTAGTTTGGATTACTCCCTGACTGAAATTAATGGTATCAATAGTAAGTTAATGTTTATTATTGATAAAATAGAAAAATCTAAACCTGAAGACGAAATTGTTTCAGATTTGGTATCAGAATTGCATTTACTTACTGAGACGCGTCAAAAGTTATTGCATGCCTTAGTGTCTGATACAAATTTTACTGATAGAGAAATACTGGAACAGCAGTTTGATTTGACTCAGACATTGATAAAGCAAAGTCGAAAAATAATGGATTCTAGACAATCGTTGTTACAGGCTGGCAATACCACAAAACGCCAAATTAATATGTATAAAGCAATTGATTCAAATAGGTAGGTGTAAATATGCGCAGTTCAATGCAATCATATCGTAAGGTGTCAGTAGACAGTAATATGGCAGTGGCGACACCACACCGTATTATCCAAATGTTATTAGCGGGTGCACTAGAACGCTTAGCTCAAGCTAAATTAGCTATAGGGAACGGTGACATAGCCAACAGAGGCGTATTAATTGGCAAAGCTATCGGGATTGTTAATGGTTTAAATGGCAGCTTGAATATGGATGCAGGTGCTGATGTTGCCGCTAATTTGACTCAGTTATACGACTACATGTTGCGTAGAATGTCTGAAGCCAATATTAATAACGACCCACAAGCGATTGACGACGTGGTGTCGATTTTAAAAACCATTAAAGAAGGCTGGGATGCTATTCCACAGGATATGCACGAGCTAACCTCTGAAGTGAGTTAATCCTTACAGTGTTCTGTATTTCAACTAAAAAGACGCTTCGCGTCTTTTTTTCTTTCTATTAGTCTTCAATTCATTACATGAAATTCATATATCTAATTCATCATTTTTCATCTATTTATTGCTGTGAGATGATGCTATGGCGAGTCTATATTTAACCTCTCAGTTCAAACGAAACTTGGTTCATTAGATTTTTCGAATAAAAAAACAGCATATTGCTATTAAAATGTGGCTCAATGTAGATAAAATGTAACTGGTGCTTGCTTATGGTGAGCTGATAATACAATATTTATCCCTAAGTTCGTTTTTCTACCCAGAATTTTGCGGATTTACGATCATGTTTTAGGAATAATGCTAGAATACTGTCAGTGTTGTCAGCTGTTATGGCTGCAATGTACTTTGGTTTTTGTTGCTGTGTGCGACGCAACCATTCCGAATAAATACCTATAACAAGAGCTTTTGGCCTTCTGAATGATGCAAATAGAACAACGAATTTTAATTGTCGGTACCCCATCAGAGCGCGTAACCCGTTTGTGCTGTATTTTAGAATTCTTAGGCGAGCAATGTGACATTGTTTCTAATGAATCTTTAGCAGCCTTAGTCGAGCTTTCTCGGTACCGAGCAGTTGTCATTGTGAATGAAAATATCGATGTCGATAGTATTAAAAATATTATCGCTGCAGCTCCTTGGCAACCCATACTCTTGCTGGGTGATATTGAGATTCATCTATCAAATGTGCTTGGGCTGATCGAAGAACCGATAAATTATCCGCAACTTACTGAGTTATTGCATTTTTGCCAAGTGTTTGGTCAAGCGAAACGCGAGCATACCTTAACAAACGGTAATCAGACCAAGTTGTTCAGAAGCCTAGTGGGGCGCAGTGAAGGTATTGCTAACGTTAGACACTTGATTAGTCAAGTATCTAGTTCTGATGCAACGGTATTAGTGTTGGGGCAATCTGGCACTGGTAAAGAAGTGGTTGCACGTAATATTCATTATTTGTCTGAACGACGTGATGGCCCATTTATTCCTGTTAACTGTGGTGCGATTCCTGCTGAGTTACTTGAAAGTGAGTTATTTGGCCATGAGAAGGGCTCTTTTACCGGGGCAATATCTGCACGTAAAGGTCGTTTTGAAATGGCTGAAGGCGGTACGCTATTTCTCGATGAGATTGGTGACATGCCATTGCAGATGCAAGTTAAGTTGTTGCGTGTATTGCAAGAAAAGGTTTTTGAGCGTGTTGGTGGCAGTAAAACGATTGCCACAGATGTACGTATTGTGGCGGCTACGCATCGCGACCTTGAAACCATGATTGTAGATAATGAATTTCGTGAAGATTTGTTTTATCGATTAAATGTGTTTCCAATCGAAATGCCGGCGTTGAGTGAGCGACGTGATGATGTGCCGTTACTGCTGCACGAACTCGTTAACCGAGTATTTAATGAAGGCCGTGGTAAGGTTCGCTTTACTCAACGAGCCATTGAATCATTAAAAGAGCATCCTTGGTCCGGTAATGTGCGTGAATTATCAAACTTAATTGAGCGCTTAACGATTTTGTACCCAGGCGGACTGGTTGATGTCAACGATTTACCGCATAAGTATCGTTATATTGATGTGCCAGAATATTGTATTGAAGTCAGTGAAGAACAGCTAGAACGTGATGCGTTAGCGTCGATATTCAGTGATGAAGAGCCTGTTGAAATACCCGAAACTCGCTTTCCAAGTGAATTACCACCGGAAGGGGTTAATTTAAAAGACTTACTGGCCGAATTAGAAATCGATATGATCCGTCAGGCGCTCGAACAGCAAGATAATGTTGTCGCAAGAGCGGCTGAAATGCTAGGTATTCGCCGTACCACATTAGTCGAAAAAATGCGTAAATATGGTTTAAGTAAAGAATAATTAAACTGTAATTAATTGATATTGTAATGAAAACACACTAAGAGTGTGTTTTTTCGTTTGCGTAGCTTGCTGAGGAACCGTGCACCGATGTTTCAGCTACGACAAAATAATTGCTTGGCACGGTAAATGCATTGGGTTAGTCAAATGTTATTCTTTTGACGGAGCGACCATGTATTCAGCACGAGCGTTAACCCAGACAGACGATTCATACTTTGAATTATCTGCGTCAGCTTCGTCTTTCGCTATCACTGATGCGGAAACACCAACGTCTGCAATTGACGTGAATTCAAATGTACAAAGCCATACCAATCAGGGACGTGTTCACTCAAGCTCATTCATTGCCACTGGCATAGCAACGTCTCTCGTCAGTTCATATTCCAGTAAGGCCGCCAATATGTCGAATCAAATGGCGCATATTCTTCAAGCTATGCCATCTGGCGTGGTGATCATTGATGGTGATGGTGTTGTGACGTTAGCTAATCCGGTTGCAACAGAGCTATTAGGCCGACCTCTACAAGGATTACGTTGGTTTGATATTATTCATCGTGCTTTTGCACCTCAAGATGATGATGGACACGAAGTGTCGCTAAAAAATGGCCGACGGGTAAAGTTGGCTATTACACCGTTAGCCCCTGAACCTGGGCAGTTAATTGTGTTAACTGATCTTACCGAAACCCGTTTACTGCAGAAAAACCTATCTCATTTACAACGATTATCGGCGTTAGGGAAGATGGTGGCCACGTTAGCACATCAGGTACGCACCCCATTATCTGCAGCACTTCTGTACGCTTCTAATCTTGCTAGTCCTAAATTAACCGATTCTGCACGGTCTAAGTTTCAATCTAAGTTGGTTGACCGACTCAATGAACTCGAGCGTCAAGTAAATGACATGTTACTTATGGCTAGAGGACGCCAAGATGGAATGGCTGAATCTGTTTCAATGGATGAGATAATCAGTCAAGTGATGGCCAGTTGCGAACCGATTGCAGATAAAAAACATTGTCAGCTGGTAGTTGAAGATACTTCACATTCATTGATGCTTGCCAATGCGAATGCGCTCAGTTCTGCGGTAAATAATTTAGTGATGAACAGTATTGAAGCTGGGGCCACAAAAATAAAAGTCAGCGCCAGTGAAACGCCTGATGGCCTATTATTGGATGTTATTGACAATGGCAAAGGGCTTGAACCGTCAATGCAGCAACAAATACTTGAGCCGTTTTTTACAACAAAGAGTCAAGGTACAGGTTTAGGCTTAGCGGTTGTGCAGTCGGTAGTACGAAACCATGGAGGACAGATACAGTTGTCGTGTAAACCCGGTATGGGTTGCCATATTCGTTTGAGCTTTCCGCACATTAACAAAATGAGTGTTCAGGAGGTGGCGCGTGGCTGAAGCAAATATTCTATTAGTTGAAGATGATGCTGATTTACGTGAAGCATTGCTTGATACACTGATGCTTGCCCATTACGACTGTGTTGATGTTGGCAGTGCTGAAGAGGCTATATTGGCCTTAAAAGTAAACCACTTTGATATGGTGATTAGCGATGTGCAGATGGATGGCATCGGTGGTATGGGCTTGCTGAGTTATTTACAACAACATCAACCTAAAGTGCCGGTGTTATTAATGACCGCATATGCCACGATTAACAGTGCTGTTAGTGCGATGAAATTAGGCGCAGTAGATTATCTTGCTAAGCCTTTTGCACCAGAAGTGTTATTAAATCAGGTATCACGCTATTTGCCTTTAAAACAAAATCACGACAATCCCGTGGTTGCCGATGAGAAAAGTTTAGCATTGTTGGCGCTGGCTCAGCGCGTTGCGGTGTCAGATGCTTCGGTCATGATCATGGGCCCGAGTGGTTCAGGTAAAGAAGTGTTGGCACGCTATATTCACCAGCATAGCCAACGTAATGAGCAGCCATTTATTGCGATTAATTGTGCGGCAATACCAGAAAACATGTTAGAAGCCACCTTATTTGGTTATGAAAAAGGTGCATTTACTGGTGCTTATCAAGCTTGTCCAGGCAAGTTCGAACAAGCTCAGGGCGGCACCATATTGCTTGACGAGATTTCTGAGATGGAACTTGGCTTACAAGCAAAGTTATTGCGGGTATTACAAGAGCGCGAAGTAGAGCGTTTAGGTGGCCGTAAAACCATAAAATTAGATGTGAGAGTTCTCGCAACGTCAAACCGCGATTTGAAATCGTTGGCGACGTCTGGCGAATTCAGAGAAGATTTATATTACCGCATTAACGTATTTCCACTGACGTGGCCAGCACTAAACCAACGTCCTGCGGATATTCTTCCGTTAGCACGTCATTTATTGGCGAAGCATGCTAAAGCATTGAATATGACGTCGGTGCCTAAACTTGATGATGCGGCAACTCGACGGTTACTGACTCATCGCTGGCCGGGTAATGTGCGAGAGTTAGACAATGTTATTCAACGCGCCTTGATATTACGAGTAAATGATGACATTGGTGTCAATGATATTATTATCGACTCTGCTGATGTGAAGTTAGTTGCCACAGAATATGCAGAGATAGATCAGTCTATTGAAGTAGATGGTTTAGGTGACGAATTAAAGGCCCAAGAACATGTGATTATTTTAGAAACCTTGAATCAGTGTCAGGGGAGTCGAAAAAAGGTCGCTGAAAAACTCGGTATAAGTGCTCGAACATTACGTTATAAGATGGCCAAAATGCGTGATATGGGCATTCAACTTCCTGCTTAGCGTTATCAGTAATTGCTTAATTAACCTTATGATTTATAGTCTAATTAACTTTGCTTATTTATTGCTAACATCTGTCAAGATGCAAAAAGTAACCTGTCCTATCTAATGGTACGGTTACTTTTGCTCTGTTTCCCGCCATTTTATCTACTCATATTATATTTCTTCTAATATTGGCATCTAAATTGCTTTAACTCTTTATTAGTTATTATTGTCGTCAAAAAGTCGACGAAAGGGAGTTACATCATGCAGATTAGCGCAAATCCATTAATGCAAGAAATGCAGTCACTTCGTGGCGAAATAGCCCCTTCGATTGGCTCATCTATTCGACCTAATCTTACTCAGCAAGTGAATAACACCACAGGCGTCGATTTCAGTCAGTTATTGTCTCAGGCTGTCGGCACTGTCAATGAGTTACAACAAAACTCGTCCAATTTAGCCACTCGTTTAGACATGGGCGATACGACGGTTACTCTTTCTGATACGGTTATTGCGCGTGAGAAAGCCGGTGTTGCCTTTGAAGCAACGGTGCAGGTACGTAATAAACTCGTTGAAGCATATAAAGAAATTATGAGTATGCCTGTTTAGCTGCAGATAGCGTTAAGCACTAAATAATATAACAACATTAGATATAGCAGGTACGTATTGTGAGCACAGACATGATGGTAGGTTCAGATTCAACAGTTGATGGCGGCGTCCAGCAAGAGAATAAATCTGGGCTGCTTGGCGGCATCGGTGGTGCAGATATGATGCGCCAAGTGATCATGATTTTGGCACTAGCGATATGCCTAGCGCTCGCTGTGTTTGTGATGATGTGGGCACAAGAGCCAGATTATCGACCACTTGGTAAAATGGAAACAGCTGAGATGATCCAAGTCTTAGATGTGCTTGATAAAAACCAAATCGAGTATCAAATCAACGTCGATGTGGTGAAAGTACCTGAAGATAAATATCAAGAAGTAAAATTACTGCTTAGCCGTGCGGGGATTCAAAGTAGCACTCAAGCTAACGATTATTTAAGCCAAGACAGTGGTTTTGGTGTTAGCCAACGTATGGAACAAGCGCGCTTAAAACAAAGCCAAGAACAAAACCTAGCCAGAGCTATTGAAGAACTAAAAAGTATTAGCCGTGCTAAAGTCATTTTAGCGTTACCCAAAGAAAATGTTTTTGCCCGCAATGCTTCTAAGCCAAGTGCTACAGTAGTGGTGAGTGTGCGCCGTGGTGGTTTAGGCCAAGAAGAGATTGATGCGATTGTTGATATTGTTGGTTCGGCTGTTCAAGGGTTAGAGCCTTCTCGTGTAACGGTAACTGATTCAAATGGGCGTTTGCTGAATTCAGGTAGCCAAGATGGTACCTCAGCAAGAGCACGTCGTGAGCAAGAGCTCGTGCAGCAACAAGAAGCTGAATACCGTAAAAAAATTGACTCAATCCTAATGCCAATCTTAGGCCCAGAGAACTTTACTTCTCAGGTTGATGTTAATATGAACTTTACTGCAGTAGAGCAAACCGCAAAACGTTTTTCACCAGATTTACCGGCTATTAGAAGTGAAATGACCATTGAACGTAACTCAACGGGTGGAAGTTCTGGTGGTATTCCTGGTGCGCTAAGTAACCAACCGCCGATGGAGTCGGATATTCCGCAAGTTGCAGGTGAAGCGACCGCTTCAACTGTATCAGGCGATTCCTCAAAAGAAGCGACTCGTAATTATGAATTAGATACAACTATCAGCCATACTCGTCAGCAAATTGGTGTGGTACGCCGTGTGAGTGTGTCAGTAGCGATTAACTTTAAACCAGGGCAAGTAGACGAAAATGGCCAGGTCACTCGTGTAGCGAGAACTGAGCAAGAGTTAACTAATATTCGTCGTTTACTCGAGGGTGCTGTTGGGTTTAGTACCCAGCGTGGTGATGCTCTTGAAGTGGTAACCGTTCCCTTTATGGATCAGCTAATTGAAGAGTTACCTGAACCTGATATGTGGGAACAACCATGGTTTTGGCGTGCAATTAAGCTAGCATTAGGTGCGATTGTTATTTTAGTGCTTATCTTGGCTGTGGTTCGTCCTATGCTTAAGAAGCTAACCAATCCTAATGGGATCAACATGCCAGATGATGTTCGTCCTGGACATGAGTTAGCAGAAATTGAAGATCAGTATGCAGCAGATACCTTAGGTATGCTCAATACTAAAGAGGCGGAATACAGTTATGCTGATGATGGCTCAATTCATATACCTAATTTGCATAAAGATGATGATATGATTAAAGCAATTAGAGCGTTAGTGGCTAACGAGCCTGAACTTTCCACTCAAGTAGTTAAAAACTGGTTACAAGACAATGGCTAAAGATAAAGTAGAAAAAACAGAGAAATCAACGGCATTTGACCCGGATTTAGTTACAGGTGTTGAGAAAACAGCCATTTTGTTGCTCAGTTTGAGTGAAGCGGATGCTGCGTCAATTTTGAAACACTTAGAGCCTAAGCAGGTACAAAAAGTGGGTATGGCGATGGCGGCGATGGATGACTTTGGTCAAGAAAAAGTCATTGGGGTTCACAAGCTATTTTTAGATGATATTCAAAAATTCTCTTCAATTGGTTTTAACAGTGAAGAATTCGTCCGTAAAGCGTTAACCGCGGCATTGGGTGCAGATAAAGCTGGTAACTTAATTGAACAAATTATTATGGGCAGCGGCGCTAAGGGGCTTGATTCATTAAAGTGGATGGATGCCCGCCAAGTGGCGACCATTATTCAAAATGAACATCCTCAAATTCAAACCATTGTGTTGTCTTACTTAGAACCGGATCAAGCGGCTGAAATTTTTAGTCAGTTCCCTGAAAATACTCGTTTAGATTTAATGATGCGTATTGCCAATCTTGAAGAAGTTCAGCCAGCAGCATTGCAAGAACTAAACGACATTATGGAAAAACAATTTGCGGGTCAAGGTGGTGCGCAAGCAGCCAAAATGGGCGGCTTAAAAGCTGCAGCCAATATTATGAACTACCTCGATACTGGTATTGAAAGCCAAATAATGGAAACTATGCGTGAGTCTGACGAAGAGATGGCGCAACAAATACAAGACATGATGTTTGTATTTGAAAACCTCATTGACGTTGATGACCGTGGTATTCAGGCATTGTTACGTGAAGTACAGCAAGATATCTTGATGAAGGCACTTAAAGGTGCTGATGAAGCTTTAAAAGAGAAAATTCTGGGGAACATGTCCAAGCGTGCTGCAGAATTACTGCGTGATGACTTAGAAGCCATGGGGCCTATTCGTATCAGTGAAGTTGAAGTCGCACAAAAAGAAATTCTGTCTATTGCACGTCGACTCAGTGACAGTGGTGAAATTATGCTAGGCGGCGGTGGCGGTGACGAGTTCTTGTAATCTTACGATGAGGTATGTCTGAAAGATATACCTAACTTACTTGCCTAATTCGTTTGTTGTCCGTAAAGCTAATACATTGTACTCCTGTTATTATTTTGCTTTGAGCCAATGTTTTCAATAACACAAGTGACCAATTATGTCTGAATCAAAAATGCCTAAAGATGTCACCAATGCCGATAATGAGCATGAGTTTAGCCATTGGCAATTACCTGATATTACCAAAGACAGCAGTCACGATCCTTCAAATTTATTTGGTCAATTTTCTGAAGCTCATCGGCCAAACCCCGTTTCTGGCCCCGAGAAGTCTATGGCGCCGCCTACGATGGCACAAATCGAAGATATTCGAGCCGCGGCAGAGCAAGAGGGGTTTGAGCAAGGTCAACAAGAAGGTCATCAACAAGGGCTGGAACAAGGGCGTTTAGAAGGATTAGAGCAAGGTCATCAGCAAGGTTTTGCTCAAGGCGAACAACAAGGTTATGAGGCTGGTCAAACTAAAGTTAATCAGTTAGTTGAGCAACTTAATCACATTATGACTCAATTTGAGTTGCCATTATCAATAGTTGATAACGAAATTGAAGCCGAGTTGCTCGCCATGACAATCAGCTTAGCAAAGTCGGTAATTGGTCACGAACTAAAAACGCATCCAGAGCATATATTATCAGCGTTACGCCAAGGTGTTGACGCCCTACCATTAAAAGAACAACTGGTTAAATTACGCTTAAATCAAGCCGATGCTGAAATCGTCAGCCAATGCTATAGTGCTGAACAATTACAAAAAAATAACTGGCAAATTGATATCGATCCTACTTTATCAAATGGCGACTGTATTATTGAAAGTGTACGCTCCTCCGTTGATTTACGCGTCGAGCAACGTATCAATCAAGTATTTAGTGAATTGGATGCGCAGTCGAATCAGATAGCTAAAAATGTACAACAACAAAAGTCTACTCATCCACAATATCAAACAACATCAGTCGAAAATTTGACAGAGTATCAACAAGCCTCTGAGTCTGCTAATGGGATTGAGGCAGTCAACGATCAAGCCGCTTCAGATACTGCTCCCGACCAAGATAATCAGCTCGAGACTGGACAAACAGATGTTGCTCAGAAGACCAATGCGACTGAATCTGTCGCTGAAAATGTTCTAGATGGCTCAGCTGCATCACTCAATGTTGAGCATGATAAAAATGCCACTGTCGATAACGATATAACGCTCAATACAAGTGCACCAGCGGGTAGTGGCGCAGGCGATGACGATCAGCAACAGAACAAAGGGCTATCTCAAGGAAATATCGATGACCACCCGTCAACATAAACTCCTCAATAAACTGTCGGTGCATCATAAACACGTGCTACCGCTTAGACCCGTCGCTAGCGGCCAGTTAGTTAGGGTTGTTGGTTTAACCTTAGAAGCGACAGGATGTCGTGCGCCTGTGGGCAGTTTATGCTCCATTGAAACCATGGTTGGTGAGTTAGTTGCTGAGGTGGTTGGCTTTGATGACAAACTGTTGTATTTAATGCCTATTGAAGAGCTGCGAGGTGTCTTGCCTGGCGCACGGGTTCAACCCTTGGGTGAGCAATCTGGATTAAATGTCGGATTAGCATTGTTAGGTAGAGTATTAGACGGTAGCGGCATGCCGTTAGATGGTTTGGGGCCACTGAATACGGATCAATACGCAGCCCGTCATGGTCCTTACATTAATCCATTGTCTCGACGTGCCATTACCGAACCATTAGATGTCGGTGTTCGTGCCATTAATTCGATGTTAACCGTAGGTAAAGGTCAGCGAATGGGGCTGTTTGCTGGCTCTGGGGTAGGTAAAAGTGTGCTCCTAGGCATGATGACTCGAGGTTCTAAAGCCGACATTATTGTGGTGGGATTAGTCGGCGAGCGTGGCCGCGAAGTTAAAGAATTTATTGAAGAAATTTTAGGTAAAGAAGGTCGTGCCCGCTCGGTTGTAGTGGCTGCACCGGCAGATACTTCGCCATTAATGCGTTTACGTGCCTGTGAAACATCGACTCGTATAGCCGAATATTTTCGTGATTTAGGCTACGATGTTTTATTGTTAATGGACAGCTTGACACGTTATGCCCAAGCGCAACGTGAAGTGGCGCTTGCGGTAGGAGAACCGCCAGCAACCAAAGGCTATCCACCTTCTGTGTTTGCTAAGTTACCCCGTTTAGTTGAGCGCGCCGGTAATGGCGGCGCTGGACAAGGTTCTATTACGGCTTTTTATACTGTGTTGACCGAAGGTGATGATCAACAAGATCCGATTGCAGATGCTTCTCGAGCGATTTTAGACGGCCATATTGTGCTATCTCGTCAACTTGCCGATTCGGGTCATTATCCCGCGATTGATGTGGAAGCATCAATTAGCCGCGTTGCGCCAATGGTGATAAGTGGAGAACACTTAGAGGCGATGCGTAAAGTCAAACAGATGTATTCTTTGTATCAGCAAAATCGTGACCTGATTTCAATTGGCGCGTACTCACAAGGCAGTGATCCTCGGATTGATAATGCGATACGTTTACAACCTGCAATGAATGCTTTTTTACGTCAAGGGTTTAAAGAACCTGTCTCATTTGAAGAAAGCCGAGTGATGTTGACTCAAATTGCCGCTCAATGTCAGGGATAACCTAGATGACTCGCACAGACCCATTATTAACGGTATTGAAGCTAGCGACTGCTGCCGAGGAACAAGCGGCATTACAGCTCAAGTCGGCTCAATTTGAAAAACAAAAACGCCAAGGGCAGCTCGATGCGCTAAACAATTACCGTTTAGATTACATGAAGCAGATGGAAGGGCACACGGGCACGACATTACGTGCTAATCAGTACCATCAGTTTCATCAGTTTATTCGTCAAGTTGATAGTGCTATTACCCAACAAGTTGCAGCGGTTAAAGATGCCGAAAAACAAGTGGGTTATCGTCAAGTTCACTGGCAAGAAAAACAACAAAAACGCAAAGCGGTAGAAATGTTACTCGCTCAGAAAGCCAAAAAGGCTATGGTCGTAGAAGCAAAACGTGAACAAAAAATGTCAGATGAGTTTGCTATGCAACAATATTACCGTCAAAAATCAATTAAGTCATAGCCTCCAAATCTAACATTCGTTTTACCGCAATCCCTTTTGATTGGTTCGTGTTCAAACTCTATTTATTATCTAAACTTTATCAACTAATATTTATTGGCACTTAAATTGCTTAATATAAATTTAAGTTTACATTGGAATAGAAATCGTCAGCGAAGCGACAGTGGAAACCTTATGATGAGGTTTGTAATGACTCTATTGATATTACCTAATATCGACATATGATTCATCGAGGTAATTTGATAGCTGTTTGTTAGACGATAATGACCTAACTTTGTTTGATTGAGTGGAGCTGATTATGCAGCAGATGAGCAATATCTTACTTGGAAATAGCAGTAAATCTGCTGATCTTAGTACAAAAGGAAACATGCAAGGTGTTGAAAATACATCATTCTTGTCTGCTTTTAATCAAGCGAGTGAATCCGAACTTGCTTCGCGGCCTAACGCCAATAGTGCACCTGTATCGTTAGACGCTGAAGTGGATCAAGTCGATGCTGCCAATGACCTTGATTTAGCTACTGAAGAAAATGCTGATATTGAATTGATTTTTGCTCAGCTTAATATGGCTGATGCATTAAATAAACGTCATTCCTCTGGCGGAAATGAATTGCCGCATGTGGATACATTAGATATTGGTTTTGACGCGATATCTTTGATCGACCCTGACAGCAGTATTATTGATGAGCTGAATAGCGATAGTCAGTCAGAGATGGGGGCGTTATTCACTGATGCTATTGATTTACCCGCTGACTCTCTTTCTACCAAAGAAGCTCTTTCTCAGCTTAGCCCTGAAGATATATCCAGCTTAATGGCATTTGCCAATTTATCTGAAAATGATTTACAAGCACTAGACATTAAGGGCTTAAGCGAGTTAATTAGTGACTTTAATTTACAAGCGCCTGTTGTTGATGAATCCATTTTAGCGATGGTGTCTGCAGATATGGACAGTAGTGACGATTCCCCAAAAAGTATCCTTAGCTCTGAAGAACAAAACCAAATTGATAAATCAATTGCCGCCAGTACCACCGTTCCAGGTCAAGCCGGCTCTCCGGGTCTTAATTCTGCGGTTGTTAAATTAGACCGCACCGATTTTTTGGAGGCTAGCGCCACTCTTGCATCTTCTTCAGCGATATCTGCCGACCCTAAGACGATTTTAGGTGATAGCACTCGTATTGATGGCAATATTCAATCAGATACTGATAATGCCAAAATGCTGGCGAAAGCTGATTTTTCTGTGGTCCTAGATTCCCTAGCGACCAAGCGTGCATCAGGAGAACTGTCAGCCAATATAAATTCAGCTAACTTGGGTTTAGACGCAGTGAATGATATCGGTGATACCGACACTAAGGCTTTACAAAATCAGAGTAGTTTTACTCCGATACATAAAAGTGATGTACCACAATTTCAGTTATCGTTGAAACCGCAAGGCGATCATGGTGCGCAAATGCAAGAGATGATCCAGCGCTTTTCTCCGGTCATGAAGCAGCAGTTAATTACTATGGTCAGTAATGGTATTCAGCAAGCTGAAATTCGTTTAGATCCGCCGGAACTTGGGCATTTAACCGTTAAAATTCAAATTCATGGTGATCAAACCCAAGTACAGTTTCATGTTGCTCAGTCGCAAACCCGTGATATTGTTGAGCAAGCAATGCCTCGATTACGCGATATGCTTGCCCAAGAAGGATTACAACTAACAGACAGTCAGGTTTCTCAAGGCGATGGCGGGCGTGATCAGCAAGGACAATCTGGTGATCATGCTGCTGGAGATACGCAATTGGATGAAATTTCAGCACAAGAGCCTAGCTTGATGACAAATCCATCAAGGAGTTTACATTCTGCTATAGATTATTATGCTTAAGCAGGTAACCTATAGCATTAATATATCTTTTCAAGAATAACGAGTTATTCAGTTAAGTTATAATGTTAATCACAATGTTGATTAGGAACCATAATGCCTGAACAAGAATTAGAGTTAAACGAAACCCCTAACGCCGGTAAAAAAAGCAAGAAACTATTCATCTTTGGTGGCATTGGTTTAGTATTAGTTTTGCTTATTGGCGGCGGATTGTGGTTTTTTATGGGCTCGGACGAGCCTGCCGCTACCGACGTCATTGGTGATGAATCTGCCGATCCCGCTGCGCCGATAGTCAGTTCTGAAGCAGAGTATGTCGGTATGCCAAGACCTTTTTTATTTAATTTACCAGGCGCTGACCGTGCTCGTTTAGTTGAAATAAAAGTCCAATTAATGGTGCGTGGTGAAAGTAATAGTGTATTGACCCAAAAACATATTCCTTTAATTGAAGATGCGTTATTAACGACCTTTAGTGCTGCTGATGTGCAAAAGCTTAGTACCCAAGCCGGTAAAGACGAGCTGCGCCAGTTAGCCTTACTCAATGTTCAGAATACGCTGCAACCAATAACAGGAAATAAAGTGGTAGAGAAAGTCCTGTTTACTGGTTTTGTCATGCAATAACTAAAAGCGTTAACTGCTAAGGCGATGATGTGAGTGATTTATTAAGCCAAGATGAGATTGATGCGCTATTACATGGTGTCGATGACGATGATGATGATGACATTGTAGAAGATAGTGCTGATGCACGATCGTATGATTTCTCATCTCAAGATCGTATTGTGCGCGGTCGTATGCCAACGCTTGAAATCGTCAATGAGCGATTTGCTCGGCATTTACGCATCAGTATGTTTAACATGATGCGTCGCGCTGCAGAAGTGTCAATTAATGGCGTACAAATGCTTAAGTTTGGTGAGTATGTACATACGCTATTTGTTCCAACGAGTTTAAATATGGTGCGTTTTAGTCCACTAAAAGGCACAGCGTTAATTACCATGGAAGCAAGACTAGTCTTTATTCTCGTCGACAACTTCTTTGGTGGTGATGGCCGTTTTCATGCCAAAATTGAAGGTCGTGAATTTACTCCAACAGAACGCCGAATAGTCCAGTTACTGCTTAAAATTATTTTTGAAGATTACAAAGAAGCATGGGCGCCGGTAATGGACGTGGAGTTTGAATACCTCGATTCTGAAGTGAACCCTGCCATGGCTAACATTGTCAGTCCAACAGAAGTGGTGGTGATTAACTCATTCCACATCGAAGTCGACGGTGGGGGGGGAGACTTCCACATCACTATGCCGTATTCAATGATTGAACCAATACGTGAATTACTCGATGCCGGTGTTCAAAGTGATAAACAAGATACCGATATGCGCTGGTCGCAAGCATTACGTGATGAGATCATGGACGTGCAAGTTGGTTTTGATGTCAATGTGGTTGAGCATGAAGTGACTTTACGTGATGTGATGGGATTTAAAGCGGGTGATATTATTCCGATTGATTTGCCTGAACATATTATGATGCGAATAGAGGGCTTACCAACTTACCGCTGTAAAATGGGTAAATCACGCGATAACTTAGCATTAAAAATCAGTGAGAAAATCCCGCGGCCAGAAACGGTTAAAACAGAGCTGCAATTAGTGACTCGCAAAGGCAAGTCGCGTGATATTTCAGACTTATAAGGTGAAGTAAATGAGTACAGAAGATACTGGCGATGACTGGGCTGCAGCAATGGCTGAACAGGCTTTAGAAGAAGCGGAACATGTCGAATTAGATGAGTTAGTCGACGAGTCCAAGCCTATTTCTAAAGAAGAAGCGGCAAAATTGGATGGTATCCTAGATATTCCTGTGACCATTTCTATGGAAGTTGGAAGAAGTTTTATTAGCATTCGAAATTTACTCCAGTTGAACCAAGGCTCTGTTGTTGAGCTTGATCGCGTCGCAGGTGAGCCTCTGGATGTTATGGTTAATGGCACCTTGATTGCCCATGGGGAAGTGGTGGTCGTTAATGACAAATTTGGTATTCGTTTAACTGATGTTATTAGCCAGACTGAACGTATTAAAAAGTTAAAATAACCATTTACACTAACGAAGCAGAGATCAGTATTCATTGAGTCTTTGCTTGGTGGGTTAACTATCACAAGGAATCACAGTGGCTAATATGATACCAATGCTCGGCATCATGAGTGAGGCATTAAGCGCCCCTGCAATGTCTAGCACTTTAGCTAGTAACACCTTAGTTCGGCCCGCCGAAACCTCTAATGTTGCAACCTTAGCGAATATGGTTGGGGGATTAATTGTCGTTTTAGCGTTGATTTTCTTGTTAGCGTACATTGTGAAACGTCTTAAGTTAGTCCCATCAAATGGTGGAATCATTAAAACGATTGCTGTGACGCCCATTGGACAGCGTGAAAAGGTGGTATTGGTGGAGGTCAATGGTCAGCAATATTTACTTGGCGTGACTTCGCAACAGATTAATCTTATCGATAAGTTATCTACCCCTGTCGACGTTCCACTTTCCTCGTTTGCCAGTCGCCTAAAACAAGCCAAGGAACAGCAATAATGAATAAGTACATAACAGTATTGGTGTTGGCGATACTGACGTTAGTGGCCGTTGTTCTATCACCCTCTGCACTGGCTCAAGACGGAGTGTTACCTGCGTTGACGGTTACAACTGGTGCTGATGGAACCACTGAATATTCGGTAACCATGCAGATTTTATTGCTGATGACGGCAATGAGCTTTATTCCTGCCATGGTGATTATGCTCACCTCTTTTACCCGTATTATTGTGGTGTTATCGATATTAAGACAAGCTTTGGGGTTACAACAAACACCGTCGAATCAGGTATTGATTGGGATTAGCTTGTTTATGACTTTTTTTATTATGGCGCCCGTGTTTGACAAGATTTATGCTGAAGCGGTAGAGCCTTATATCAATGAAACCATGACCTTAACCCAAGCTTATGACGTTGGCAAAGAGCCAATTAAAACATTCATGCTGTCGCAAGTTCGCACCACAGACTTACAAACTTTTATTGAAATATCAGGCTATAAAGACATTCAATCTCCTGAACAAACGCCAATGAGCGTTGTTATTCCTGCATTTATTACTAGTGAGCTTAAAACGGCATTCCAAATTGGCTTTATGCTGTTTGTGCCTTTTTTGGTCTTAGACTTAGTGGTTGCCAGTATTTTAATGGCGATGGGGATGATGATGTTGTCACCAATGATTGTGTCGTTACCCTTTAAAATCATGCTGTTTGTACTGGTTGATGGTTGGGGTCTTGTGATGGGCACATTAGCGAATAGTTTCGGAATATAAGGCCTCGTATTTATGTCTCCAGAATCGCTCATTGATATCTTTCGAGAAGCACTGTCAATTATTGTATTGATAGTGTCAGCGATTATTTTGCCTGGCTTATTTATTGGTTTAATTGTGGCGGTCTTTCAAGCTGCAACTTCAATTAACGAGCAAACCTTAAGTTTTTTACCACGTTTACTCGTGACCTTATTTGCATTGATGTTTTTAGGCCACTGGCTAGTGCAAACTATGATGGATTTCTTCTATGAGATGGTCAACCTCATCCCACAGGTTATAGGTTAAGTTGTGGATATTTTGTTTGATGAAATCAGTCAAACAATTGCGGCCTATCTTTTGCCTTTTTTTCGTATTTCATCCATGTTGATGGTAATGGCTGTGTTTGGCGCAAATACTACACCCGCTCGAGTTCGGCTGATGTTATCTGTTGCGATAACTATGGCCGTTGCGCCTATGCTGCCTCCTATTGAAAATATCGAGCTAATGGCATTAGGTTCCGTTTTTGTGATTGCTCAGCAAATTTTGATCGGGGTCACTATGGGTTTTGTCACCTTAATGGTGATGCAAACTTTTGTGTTAACGGGGCAAATTATTGGTATGCAAACCAGTTTAGGTTTTGCCTCTATGGTCGATCCAGGATCCGGTGAGCAAACACCCGTAGTCAGTAACTTTTTTTTATTACTCGCCACATTAATTTTTTTAGCCGTAGATGGACATTTATTGATGTTGCGGATGTTGGTAGCCAGTTTTGAAACGATTCCAATTTCAAATCAAGGCATATCAATTGCTAATTACCGTGCCCTTGCTGATTGGGGCAGTTTCATGTTCGGCTCAGCCTTAACTATGTCGATTTCTGCGATTATTGCCTTGTTGCTAATCAATTTATCCTTTGGTGTGATGACTCGTGCATCGCCGCAATTAAATATTTTTTCGATTGGTTTTCCGGTCACTATGGTTAGCGGTTTATTGATTTTATGGTTAACGTTAGCCCCGATCATGGCGCATTTTGATGAGGTGTGGTTAGCTGCACAGCTGCTCATGTGTGATCTACTGCTACTTCAATGTCAAATTGATGGCTCAGTGGTTTTTTAGGGGGCATAGATGGCAGAAAATGATAGCAGTCAAGAACGCACCGAGGAACCTACAGGTAGGCGACTTGATCAAGCGCGTGAAAAAGGTCAAGTCGCCCGCTCTAAAGAGTTAGGTACTGCAGCTGTATTGCTTGCTGCATCGATAGGGTTTTCGATGACAGGACCTGCTATCGCCAAAAGTCTCTATACCATTATGAAGCAAGTTTTTTCAATGGAACGCGATCAAATTTTTGATACTAATTCCATGTTTCGGGTTTGGGGCGTTGTTGGCAATGAGCTTGCTTGGCCGTTGATCAGCTTTATTGCTTTATTGGCATTCGTGTCTTTTCTGGGGAATATTGCCTTAGGCGGCATGTCTTTTTCAGTCAAAGCCTTTATGCCAAAAGGCAGTAAAATGAACCCAATGAGCGGCTTTAAACGCATGTTTGGTACTCAAGCCTTAGTTGAACTTACAAAGGGTATCGCTAAATTTTCTGTGGTAGCGTTATCTGCATATTTCCTTCTTAGTTTTTATTTCTATGATATTTTGACTCTGTCTAGCGATCATCTTCCTGGTAATGTTTATCACGCCTTAGATTTGTTGATTTGGATGTTTATTTTACTGTGTAGCTCTATGCTATTGATTGTTGTTATTGATGTGCCATTTCAAATTTGGAATCATAACAAACAGTTAAAAATGACCAAGCAAGAAGTTAAAGATGAATATAAAGACACTGAAGGTAAGCCTGAAGTTAAAGGCCGCATAAGACAAATGCAGCAAGAGCTGGCGCAACGACGCATGATGACCGAGGTACCTAATGCTGATGTTATCGTGGTCAACCCTGAACACTATGCTGTGGCGGTTAAATACGATGTAAGTCGTTCTTCTGCCCCCTTTTTAATCGCTAAAGGGGTCGACGATGTTGCTTTTAAAATACGTGAAATTGCTCGTGAACATAATGTTGCTATTGTTTCTGCCCCACCACTTGCCCGTGCTATTTACCACACAACTAAAATAGACCAGCAAGTTCCAGAAGGCCTATTTACTGCAGTAGCACAAATACTCGCGTATGTTTTTCAGCTAAGACAATATCAAAAAGGCAAAGGTCGTCGGCCTAAACCCATTCCTATTAATCAACCTATTCCTGATGATTTAAAACATTAATCAACCCTATATCAGTCAAATCGCGACGTTATGAATGATGCTATAACTAATAGTGGCTTAGTTTTTGCTTTGTAGATTTATTAGCGTCAAATAAAAACATAGTATTTCGCAATAGACTATACAAAGGGTTCCCCTCTATGGATGCAAAAGCAGCTTTCGGGCAGTTTAAACAAATAAGACCATCGACATTTAAAGGTATCGGTACACCTTTATTGGTACTTGCTGCGCTTGGGATGGTAGTTTTACCCATTCCTGCATTTTTACTCGATATCCTATTTTCATTCAATATCGCGTTAGCATTAGTTGTGTTACTTGTTGCTATTTATTCAGACAGACCCCTTGATTTTGCTGCATTTCCGACTGTCTTACTGGTTGCTACTTTATTAAGACTCGCGCTTAACGTTGCCTCCACCCGTATTGTATTGCTCGAAGGTCATAATGGTGGTGATGCTGCGGGTAAAGTGATTGAAGCCTTTGGTTCTGTGGTTATTGGCGGCAACTATGCGGTTGGTTTAGTGGTGTTCATTATTCTTATTATCATTAACTTTGCTGTGGTAACTAAAGGTGCGGGGCGTATTGCTGAGGTGAGTGCTCGATTTACCTTGGATGCTATGCCGGGTAAGCAAATGGCCATTGATGCTGATTTAAATGCTGGCACCTTAACCCAAGACCAGGCGCGTATTCGCCGTGCTGAAGTGACTCGTGAAGCCGACTTTTATGGTGCGATGGACGGTGCTTCAAAGTTCGTTAAAGGTGATGCTATCGCCGGTATTATGATTCTTGTCATCAATATACTCGGTGGCTTTGTGATTGGTATCGTTCAGCATGATCTGGATTTTTCTAGTGCAGTAGAAATTTATACTTTGCTGACCATCGGTGATGGCTTGGTTGCGCAAATTCCCGGTTTATTATTATCAATTGCAGCCGCGTTAATGGTAACGCGTCAAAATGAATCTGGTGATATGGGCCAAATGATGTTTAGTCAGATGTTTGACAGTCACAAATCATTAGCCATTGCTGCTGGGTTACTGTTTATCATGGGGGTTGTCCCTGGAATGCCTCATGTGGCATTTTTGACCTTCGCATTTATTACTGCTGGTGCAGCGTATTTTGTCTACAAGCGTAATGTTGACAAAAAACAAGCGGCACTGACACTGGCGACCAAAGGGCCAGTAGAAGCTAGAGATAAAGAACCTAAAGAGTTAAGTTGGGATGATGTGCGCCATGTTGATACTATCGGTCTGGAAGTGGGATATCGGTTAATTCCATTGGTTGATAAGTCTCAGGGTGGTGAGTTATTAGGCCGAATTAAAGGTGTGCGTAAAAAATTGTCACAAGAATTAGGTTTTTTAGTGCCAGCGGTGCATATTCGTGACAATCTAGACTTATCGCCAAATGCATATCGTATTTCCTTAATGGGTGTGGTGGTAGGTGAGGCTGAAGTTAGACATGATTGTGAGCTAGCGATCAATCCTGGTCAGGTTTACGGTAAGCTTGACGGTATTGACACCCGTGACCCCGCTTTTGGTTTAGAGGCGGTGTGGATCACACCAGAGCAACGTGAACATGCACAAACATTAGGTTATACCGTCGTTGATACCGCAACGGTTGTGGCAACGCATATTAGTCAGTTATTGAGTAATAATGCAGCCAAACTATTAGGTTATGAAGAAGTGCAGCAGTTAATGGATATGCTTAGCAAGAACTCGCCTAAATTAGTCGATGGTTTTGTACCCGATATTATGCCGTTGGGTTCGGTTGTTAAAGTCATGCAAAACTTACTTAACGAAGGTGTCTCGGTTCGTGATTTACGCACCATAGTGCAGACATTATTAGAGTACGGCACCAAGAGTAATGATACCGAAGTCTTAACTGCAGCAGTGCGTATAGCGCTAAAACGCATGATAGTACAAGAAATCTCTGGGCCTGAACTTGAAATACCTGTCATTACATTGGCGCCAGAGTTGGAACAGATGTTGCATAAGTCTATGCAGGCGACTGGCGGTGAAGGACCGAATATTGAACCCGGCCTTGCAGAACGCATGCAGCAGTCATTATTAGATGCTGCACAGAAGCAAGAAATGGTAGGGCAACCAGCCATTTTATTGACCTCTGGTATGTTGAGGTCAACGCTGTCCAGATTTGTTAAATACACTATTCCAAATTTACGAGTGATTTCTTATCAAGAAATACCCGATGAGAAACAAATTAGAATTGTTTCTGCTGTTGGCCAATAGTGATAACGTCAGTTTATTGAGGTGCATAAGTGAAAATTAAACGATTTTTTGCCAAAGATATGCGCGAAGCATTGGCTCAAGTAAAAGAGACCTTAGGCTCTGACGCTGTCATTATGTCAAACAAAAAAGTAGCAGGCGGAATCGAAATTGTCGCCGCAGTCGATTATGATGAACCTAAGGCCTCTATTGCATCGCAAGCGCCGACGACTAGCTTTATGGATGTCAGTGAGGATCGCGTCTCAATAGGCGCTAAGCCTGTAATGAAAGCTCAATCTAAGGTAAATCCGCCACCGGAAGCAGATTCTCTTCAAGCATTGCTTGAAAAACAGCATAATCGCATGAAACAACAAATGTCTGTTCGCCAAGATGAACCTGAATTACCTGAGTGGGCGCGTCAATTACAAGGGGCAAAGTCAGCTAAGCCTACATCAACGTTAAAAGCGCAAGCCGCGCCTGAACATGCTAAAAAAACCAATAGAAATCAATCTGATGATATGGACGCGTTACGTGAAGAAATGGCTTCATTACGTAACTTATTGACTCATCAAGTGTCATCGTTAATGAAAGACCAAAAAAAGCGTACCGATCCAGTTGGTGCTATGCTTGAAAGTAAATTGATTGCCGCAGAGTTTTCTCCTGCAGTTGCTGCTAAACTAGCAGGATTGAGTCAACATTATACGCCAGCCGACTTAGTAAGAGCGCTACCGCAAAGCTTAGCTAACTTACTCGACAACCAAGGTGATGATATTGTCAAACGTGGGGGGGTGGTCGCTTTTGTTGGCCCAACAGGTGTAGGTAAGACGACTTCTTTAGCTAAAATAGCAGCTCGATTTGCTGCCCATCATGGCCCCGAGCAGGTGGCATTGATTACCACAGATCATTATCGTATTGGTGCCTATGAGCAATTAGCAACTTATGGCAAAATAATGGGCTGTCCGGTGAAACAAGCACATGATTTAGCCGAATTAGAACAAATTCTTTATCAATTTAGGAATCGTAAGTTAGTATTAATCGATACCGCCGGTATGGGGCAGCGAGATATGCGCTTATATCAGCAACTTGATAATTTGACGGCAAATAGTAGGATCCCCATTCGGAGTTACTTAGTCTTGTCCGCGACAGGCCAGCGCCGTGTCTTACAAGATGCTGTAGAACATTTTAAACGTATTCCATTAGCGGGTGCGATTTTAACAAAATTAGATGAATCAATATCAATTGCAGGTGCATTGAGCGTATTGATTCAAAATGAGTTACCATTAAGCTATGTTACTGACGGTCAACGTGTTCCTGAGGACATGAAAGTCGCAGATACACTAGAGCTAGCCAAGAAAGCTCTCGCGGCGTTAAATGAAACTGAACAACAATTATCACAAGACACAGTGTGGTCTAATGACACAGCCTATGCATTTGAGTAAAGATATGACTCGGGATCAAGCAAGTGGTTTACGTATGATGAATCAACCAAATAACGATAAAGTTAAAGTAATTGCCGTATCCGGTGGTAAAGGCGGAGTTGGTAAAACAAGTGTGTCAATTAATACTGCGGTAGCATTAGCCGAAAAGGGCAAACGTGTATTAGTACTTGATGCCGATTTAGGTTTAGCCAATGTCGATGTGATGCTCGGGATACGTGCTGAGAAAAATTTATCTCATGTTTTGTCAGGTGATGCCGAATTAGATGACATCATTGTTCGCGGACCCAAAGGTATCGGCATTGTTCCTGCTACATCAGGTTCACAAGCGATGGTTGAATTGACACCAGCACAACATGCCGGCTTGATCCGTGCATTTAGTGAAATGCGGACTCAGTTTGATATTTTAATTGTTGATACTGCTGCCGGTATATCAGATATGGTGCTGAGTTTTTCTCGTGCATCACAAGATGTATTAATTGTGGTTTGTGACGAACCAACATCGATTACTGATGCTTATGCGTTAATTAAGATACTAAGTCGTGAACATGGTGTGTTCCACTTCAAAATTGTGGCAAATATGGTACGTAGTTTACGAGAAGGTATGGAATTATTTGCTAAACTCAGTAAAGTGACTGATAGATTTCTAGATGTTGCATTGGAGTTGGTGGCAACCATTCCCTTTGATGAGAATTTACGTAAAGCAGTTCGTAAACAAAAACTAGTCGTTGAAGCGTATCCTAAATCACCTTCAGCCATTGCTTACCACGGATTAGCCAATAAAATTATGACTTGGCCTGTGCCACAGCAACCCGGTGGTCATTTAGAATTTTTTGTTGAACGTCTTGTACAACGTAAGCCGATACAAGAAGGAAGAACGGGTGAATAAAGCCGCAGCGTATACTCAGTTCGATAACAAAACGTCTATCATTGAACAGTATGCACCGTTGGTAAAAAGAATTGCTCATCATATGCTGGCAAGATTACCAGCATCGGTGCAACTTGATGACCTGTTACAAGCTGGAATGATGGGGTTGCTTGAGGCCTCATCAAAATTTGATAACAGCAAAGGTGCTAAGTTTGAAACTTTTGCTGGCATTAGAATTCGTGGAGCGATGATCGATGAAATTCGTCGTGGTGACTGGGTTCCACGCTCAGTTCACCGTAATAATCGTCGAGTTGCACAAGTAATTGATGAATTAGAGCAACAGCTTGGTCGTGATGCTTATGATACTGAAATTGCTGAAAAGCTTGAAATGTCGCTCGATGAGTACCATCATATCTTAAATGATGTTTCTGTTGGTAAAATCATAGGCATAGAAGATCTTGGTGTTTCACAAGATGTGTTAATCACAGATAATGAATCGCCAGATGAGGCCTTTGACTCGCTTGCTGAAATTCAATTCCAATCTGCATTGGTTGAAGCAATTAAGACATTGCCAGAAAGAGATGCGTTAGTGTTGTCGTTATATTACAACGAAGCATTAAATTTAAAAGAAATCGGTGCCATCCTTGATGTTAGTGAATCGCGTGTAAGCCAGATATTAAGTCAGGCAATGCTCAGATTAAAAGCTAAACTCAAGCATTGGACACAAGAATAATAACTTATTTAGAGCAAACGAGTGTCAGCTCACCGGAGGAAACCTTGGACAAGAATATGAAGATTCTTATTGTTGACGATTTTTCAACAATGAGGCGTATCATTAAGAACTTGTTGCGAGATTTGGGATTTAATAATACCCAAGAAGCAGATGATGGCTCAACAGCCCTACCTATGTTACAAAAAGGCGATTTTGATTTTGTAGTAACAGACTGGAACATGCCTGGAATGCAAGGTATTGATTTACTTAGAGCAATCCGTGCAGATGATTCGTTAAAGCATTTACCCGTATTGATGGTAACCGCAGAAGCCAAGCGTGAACAAATTATTGCTGCAGCGCAAGCTGGGGTAAATGGTTATGTGGTAAAGCCTTTCACCGCCGCAACGTTAAAAGAAAAGTTAGATAAAATCTTTGAACGACTCGCATAAGCAAGGATAAGTCATGCAGGCATCAATATCGGGGTTAATCACTCTCGAACAGGCCCAAGAACTTGTTGAATTGCTTACCTTAGGTCAGCAAGATAAAGCTGATGACGTCATCAGGGAGCTTGCTACACCATTGCAGCGTGAGCTTTTTGAAGAAGTGGGTAAGTTAACTCGACAACTTCATAGTGCATTAAAAGATTTCCAAATTGATAACCGTTTATCTGAATTAGCCAATACCGAAATTCCGGACGCTAAAGAAAGATTAAACTACGTTATCGATATGACAGAGCAAGCTGCTAACAAAACCATGGATGCAGTTGAAGAATGTCTACCTTTGGCCGATACCATTATCAGTAATATTCAATCAGTAACGCCAATGTGGGATAAATTGATGCGTCGTGACATCGAGTTGGGTGAGTTTAAATCACTTTGCCATGATGTTCAGCAGTTTATGTTACACAGTGAAAATGATTGTAATCGTCTTCGTGAGCTATTAAATCAAATTTTAATGGCGCAAGACTTCCAAGACTTAACTGGCCAAATGATCCGTCGAGTGATTGATTTAGTTCGTGAAGTAGAAAGTAATTTAGTTTCAATGCTAACGGTGTTTGGTGATCATATTACTGAGTCATCGCCAACGATAAACGATAATAAAATAGAAGCAGAAGGCCCCATCATGAATGCAGAACTGCGTGAAGATGTGGTGACAGGTCAGGATGAAGTAGACGATCTGCTATCAAGTCTGGGTTTCTAATTAGGAGTCAATTTAATGTCCTTTGATGTTGATGAAGAGATACTCCAGGACTTTTTAATTGAAGCTGGTGAGATTTTAGAGCTTCTACAAGAGCAGCTAGTTGCTCTTGAAAATAATCCTGATGACAGTGATTTACTTAATGCTATTTTCCGTGGATTTCATACTGTCAAAGGCGGAGCTGGTTTTTTAAGCTTAAAGCCGATGGTTGACGTGTGTCATGAAGCTGAAAATACGTTCGATTTATTGCGCACCGGAAAACGTGGCGTAAATGCAGAATTAATGGATATTATTTTGCAAGCGGTCGACGCCATTAATACTATGTTTGCTCAAACTCAACAGGGACAAGAACAAGACCCTGCAGATCCTATGCTACTTGCGAAACTCAAATTATTAAGCTCAGGTGCGCCATTACCCTCAGAGATGTCGGCTGCAGAACTTGAACCTATCGAAAATGTTGTTGAGGTTAACGAGCCTGAAGTCATTGAGGATGTGAGTTCTTTTACGGCAGAAACGTCTGATTCTGGCAGCATCGATGAAATTGATGAGTTAGAATTTGAAGCCTTGCTTGATGCCTTACACGGTTCAGGTAACAGTCCTGTTGCATCTAAATCTTCTGCAGTAAAGCAAGACAATATTGACTCAAAACCAGCACCAGCAAAAAGCAGTGACGAAATTACCGATGACGAATTTGAAGCACTCTTAGACGAGTTACACGGCTCAGGTTCATTTAAAGCCAAAGACGAACCTGTGGTTGCCGCTAAGCCTGCAAGTACACCAGTTGCTCAACCCGCAGTAGACTCAGATGAAATCACCGACGATGAGTTTGAACGTCTTTTAGATGAATTACACGGTAAAGGCACTGCCCCAGTAGCGAAAGTGCAATCAACTCCGGTTGCTGCAGAATCTGCTAAAGCGGTTACTCCTCCACAGGCAGCAAAACCCGCTCCGACTCCAGTTGCTAAGCCAGTTATGCCATCGACTCCAGCCGTTGTGCCAAAAGTTGAACCCTTAGCAGATAAAGCCCCAGTCAAAGCGTCGTCTGTGCCACAAGGTGAAACCACAGTTCGCGTTGATACCGCTCGTTTAGATCAAATCATGAATATGGTTGGTGAATTGGTATTAGTCCGTAATCGACTGGTGAGCTTAGGCATTAATCGTGAAGACGAGGAAATGTCAAAAGCACTTACTAACCTTGATTTGGTGACAGCTGATTTACAAGGTGCGGTGATGAAGACGCGCATGCAACCTATCAAGAAAGTATTTGGTCGTTTCCCACGGGTTGTTCGAGATTTAGCGCGTACATTAAATAAAGAAATTGATTTAGTGATGATTGGTGAAGACACCGATCTTGATAAAAATTTAGTTGAAGCTTTAGCAGATCCTTTGGTCCACTTAGTGAGAAACTCAGTCGACCACGGTATTGAAATGCCGGTGACTCGTGAAGCAAATGGTAAATCCCGAACCGGTACTATTACCTTATCGGCTAGCCAAGAAGGTGATCACATCCTGCTGAAAATTGAGGATGATGGCGCTGGCATGGATCCTGAAAAGCTAAAACAAATTGCGATAAGTCGTGGTGTGCTCGATGAAGATGCCGCCTCGAGAATGACTGATAACGAAGCGTATAATCTGATTTTCGCTCCAGGGTTTTCAACTAAAGTTGAAATCTCAGACATTTCAGGCCGTGGTGTGGGTATGGATGTGGTGAAAACCCGCATAAATCAACTCAATGGTACTGTCTACATTGATTCGATGAAAGGTAAGGGCACCACACTTGAAATTAAAGTGCCGTTAACCTTGGCTATCATGCCAACCTTGATGGTTGATGTGTCTAATCAAGTTTTCGCTCTGCCATTATCGAGTGTTAATGAGATATTTAATTTAGATTTAACCAAAACCAATATTGTAGATGGTCAATTAACGGTTATTTTCCGTAATAAAGCCGTGCCATTATTTTATCTAGAACATTGGTTGCACAGTAAGAAATCGACATTTAAGCATGGTGATAAGAAGCATGGCCATGTTGTGATTGTTCAACTTGGTACGATGCAAATCGGTTTCGTTGTTGATGCATTAATTGGGCAAGAAGAAGTTGTCATCAAACCACTTGGCAGTATGTTACAAGGTACGCCAGGAATGGCGGGGGCAACAATTACATCAGATGGTGGTATTGCACTTATTTTAGATGTGCCAGGACTACTGAAACATTACGCCAAAAGCAAAAAATAAAAAAGTTCCATTATTTAAGGAATTCAATGGCCATAAAAGTATTAGTTGTAGATGATTCTAGCTTTTTTCGACGTCGAGTCAGTGAGATTGTTAATAAAGATCCTGATCTCGAAGTCGTTGCTGTTGCTGTTAACGGTAAAGAAGCTGTTGAAATGGCTGCAAAGTTAAAGCCTCAAGTCATTACCATGGACATTGAAATGCCAGTGATGGATGGTATTACTGCTGTGCGTGAAATCATGGCTACTAACCCCACTCCAATTTTAATGTTTTCATCATTAACTCATGATGGTGCCAAAGCGACACTTGATGCGTTAGAAGCCGGCGCATTAGATTTTTTACCAAAACGCTTTGAAGATATTGCGACCAATAAAGACGATGCAATACTGTTACTGCAGCAGCGAATTAAAGCTTTGGGGCGACGCAGAGTATATCGCCCAAGTTCAGCATCAAGTTCATTATCGACTTCATCATCACCTGAACCTCGTAAAACATCGGTTTCCGCTTCGGATACCTATTCATCTCGTCGTCCATTTAGCAGCGGTTTAACTCCAACGCCTGCGGCAACCTACTCTAGTGCATCTCCCGATCGCCATACTCCCAATAACACGAGTTCATCAATATCGTCTATTCGGGCTAGTGGTAAACAATACAAAGTATTACTTATCGGGACTTCAACTGGTGGACCAGTGGCTTTGCAGAAAGTATTAACCGCTTTTCCTGCGAATTATCCTCATCCAATTGTATTGATCCAGCACATGCCTGCAGCATTTACTCCTGCATTTGCAGCACGTTTAAATACATTGTGTCAAATTGATGTAAAAGAGGCTGAAAATGGGGATGTTATGCGCCCTGGATGCGCTTATTTAGCGCCCGGTGGTATGCAGCTTATGGTTGAGCGAAATGGTATTACAGGCAGACTTAAAGTTGTTCCTGGTACCCCTGAAATGAATTATAAGCCAAGTGTAGATATTACTTTTGCGTCTGCATCTAAAGCTTTTGGTGGAGATGTTTTGGCTGTAGTGTTGACTGGGATGGGGGCCGACGGTAGAGAAGGGGCTAGAATGTTAAAGTCTGTTGGTGCAACCATTTGGGCACAAGATGAAGCGAGTTGTGTTGTCTATGGTATGCCACAAGCTGTAGCATCTGCTGGTATCTCGACTCACTCTATTTCGTTGGATAATATTGCTGAAGCTATTTTAAAAGAGTCTAGTCGTGGCTAAGTCGAGTTATTCCTTACAGACTAAGCAAATGCTGGGTTTTTTTCTGTGTTTTATTGCCATCTTAGTACTAGCGGGTTTGTATGTTGATGCGAATAAAAAGATAACACTATTAAAGCAAGATGTAGCTCGTTTAACCGACTCTCAAGTACTTTTGATGGTTCCTGAGGAGCAAGCTGCTAATATTGCTAATTGGTTAACTCAGCATCCTGAACAAACTCAAGCAATTGTTGCGTCCGCAGGACAAGAGCAAGCTAAAAGTGTGTTGTTTGGACCTGGCGCTTTAGATGATGATCAGCCCACTAAACTTAAGCATCCCGAAGTTGTTAGTGAAGGCAATAATCAAGAAATCATAGTGTCAGAAGATGCTCAAGGGGTTAAGGTGATCCGTTTACCTAACGGCGGGATCCGTGTAACAACCCGTGATGATACACAACACAAGCAGTAGTCAATATTCCATAACAGCATCATTATAATGAGTTGAGAGGCTTTTTTTGAAAGTATGGACGGTAGCGAATCAAAAAGGTGGTGTCGGTAAAACAACCACAGTAGCCAGTTTAGCCGGAGCATTGGTTAAGCGTGGTCAACGAGTGCTGATGATTGATACTGATCCTCATGCTTCATTGGGTTATTACTTAGGTATTGATTCAGATGAAGTGCCATGTTCGCTTTATGATGTCTTTTTGAATCACCAGACACTGACTCAAGAGTTTATATTACAAAATGTCATCCCTACTCAAATAGAGGGACTGGATATTATTGCTGCTAATATGGCGTTAGCAACACTGGATAGATCTTTAGGTCATCAGGAAGGTATGGGCTTGGTGTTGCGCAATTTATTGGCGCTACTTGAAGATAAATATGATGTGGCTATCATTGATTGCCCACCTGTTTTAGGGGTGCTAATGGTCAATGCATTAGCTGCAAGTCATCACATTATTATACCGGTTCAGACTGAGTTTTTAGCCATAAAAGGCCTTGAACGTATGGTGAAAACCATGGAAATCATGGGGCGCTCCAAGAAAACACGATATAGCTTCACAGTATTACCGACTATGTATGACAAGCGAACTAAAGCCTCACCTATCGCACTACAATTTTTGCAGGATAAATATGGTTCATCACTTTGGCCAAGTGATGTGATTCCTGTGGACACTAAATTTAGAGATGCAAGCTTGGCTCATTTACCAGCATCACATTATTCAGCCAGTAGCCGAGGTGTAAAAGCTTACAATCGTCTGCTGGATTTTTTATTTTCTCAGGAGTTTAACCATGTCAAAATCGGTTGATGAAACTGTTTTTGATTATTTCAGTCTTTTACTACAGGAATCGTCAGAGTCGATTCCTGTGAATCCTGCTAATAATATTACTACTAAATCGCTAAATATTATCGAGGACAAGCTGGCTGATACCACCACAATAGCCGCATCTTCATCAGCTCATTATTCACCGCCAACTTTGTCTAAGATTTCATCTGTTGTTGCGAGCCAGTGGGATTATGCCCAGCCGACAACCAGTGTAGATAAACTGGCGCTTGAAAAATTATTATCAGCAGTATCTACACCTAGTGCTGAAACAGATTTATCGCAACAGATCAAAAACAGCGCAGAACGTGTTCGTCAGGCAATTAGTGATATTGAGCCTAAAGCAGTCGTTAATAATACAAAAACACAAGAAATAGAGCTAACGGATAAAGAAATCAAGCCGTTAGTCGATATAAATAATAACGAAAGTTCACATGCTGTTATAAAAGACGCTATTATTAAGCATGAAGAGTTGGTGATGAATTCGGCGGAGCAAGTGCAAACGCCACCACAAACTCAGGTTGGGCATCAACCACCGAGTATCACCCATGATTTACAAGAAGTACTTGATGATGAGTTTCAGGTGCTATTCTTTAATGTTGCAGGGTTAACGTTAGCGGTACCACTAGTGAGCTTGGGGGGGATTATTAAAATTGACAAGATAAACCATCTTATTGGTAGGCCCTCTTGGTTTAAAGGGGTGCAAACCCACCGAGATACTAAAATTAATGTGGTTGATACATGTGCATGGGTAATGCCTGAAAAATATTCTCCAGCATTAGCACAAACGGTAAATTATCAATATCTTGTTATGCTAGAAGATAGTCAGTGGGGACTAACGTGCGAATCGTTAGTTAACGCCGTTAAAATAGATAAATCCCACGTCAATTGGCGTGAAAAACCGGGTAAGCGTCCTTGGCTTGCTGGGGTAGTAAAACAACAAATGTGTGGCATTTTACATGTTCAAGCATTAATCAAAATGCTTGATGCAGGTTTAGGTTGTCAGGATTCGATTGACCGAGGTTAACTATGAGCGATTCTAGAAGTGTAGCAGCGGTTGCTGCAAGTAAAGACGATGCAGTATTACAATGGGTAACATTTAAATTAGATAATGAAACCTATGGTATTAACGTAATGCAAGTTCAGGAAGTATTACGTTATACCGAAATAGCTCCTGTGCCAGGTGCTCCTGATTATGTGTTAGGGATTATTAACCTTCGCGGAAACGTAGTTACCGTTATCGATACTCGTTCACGTTTTGGCTTACAATCAGCAGAATTAGACGACTCGACTCGTATCGTGATTATTGAAGCAGAAAAACAAGTTATTGGTATCTTAGTTGATAGCGTGGCTGAAGTCGTATACTTGCGCCGTTCTGAAATCGATAACGCTCCTAATGTCGGCACGGAAGAAAGTGCTAAATTTATTCAAGGGGTGAGTAATCGCGACAACGAGTTATTAATCTTGGTTGATTTAGATAAACTATTATCTGACGATGAGTGGGTTGAATTAACTCAAATCTAGTCGTGTTGTATCCGAAAAGCCAACCGAATCACTGTTGGCTTTTTTGTTTGGCTTAGTGCTTTTGAGTAATAGCAACATAGGTATGTTAATGGGTGATGAATTTCTAATTGCAGCTTTAGTGTGTGCGATTGCATGTCTTGTTTTAGTACTTTACTTGCAAAAACAGTCGAGTAAATTAAAAACTAAAGTGGATGCCCTGACTGTGTTGGTTAAAGAAAGCGACCGTCAGCGTGAAGCTGTTAAGCGTGAGTTACACGAATTACGCAGTGGTACTATTGGTGTCGGTAGGCGAGTTGTCGAACTAGAAAAAAAACTGTCTAAACAGTCTGATATGCTTGAAGAAGCTAGTCAGCAAGACCCACAAGCTAAATTATACTCGCGTGCGCTTAAAATGGTCGGCCTTGGGGCTGGTATTGAAGAGTTAATGCAAGAGTGTGAATTGCCAAAAGCAGAAGCGGAATTAATACTGCGGCTGCACAGAAAATAGCTCAATAGTGGTTGTCTGTGAACCATAATATAAAAGCCATCGAAAGATGGCTTTTTAGTGGAGCATTATTTGGCGTTAGTGTTTGAGTCAGCGTGCTATTTACGACGCATCTTAGCAACAAACATCCCATCACTATCGGCTTGTTGAGGCCAAATCGTTAACATATCAAATTGCTCACCAGTAAAAGGATGTATGACTGGTTCAAGTTCAAACTCAGACGTTACTGATAAAAAGTCTTTCACAATCTGTTCATTTTCACTTGGTGATAAAGAGCAGGTGGCATAAACCAACTTACCGCCCGATTTTACTGCAGCAGCGCTTCGACGTAAAATTGCTAATTGAAGCATAGGCTTGTCTGTAATCGCGCTAGCATCATCAAGCCAGCGCATATCAGGATTTCGACGCCAAGTGCCGGTGCAGCTGCAGGGTGCATCAACTAATACACCGTCAAAAGCATTAGCATCGACAGGCAATACCTCTCCTTTCCATGGCGCGACACTGATATGCTCAAAACCCGCACGTTTAGCTCTTTTACGCAGTTCTTCTAAAGGTTTATGGCGAATATCTGATGCCGTAATGCTACCGCTGAATTCCGTGCTTTGCTGTGACATTAATGAATGCAATTGCAGGGATTTACCGCCAGCACCACTGCACGCATCCCACCATTTCTCATGATTGTTCGGCTGGCAAATTTGGCCAATAACTTGTGAGGCTAAATCCTGAATTTCAAGATGACCTTGTTTATAAACCTCTATCTCATTTAGATTAATACTTTTATGCCCTAGACTAATGGCATCGGCAAAGTAGCCGCTGGTTTTAGCTTCAACACCCGCTTGTTTAAGTGACGCAATTAATTTGGCTGTTGATAATGTTTGTGCCCGAGCCCAAATGGGGGGGCGAGTCGTCATTGCGTTAACAAGCGCATATTGCTCTGTGCTATCTACTGGACAAAGTTGCCAAAACCATTGGGGTAATAACTGAGTGATTTGACAACTTTCTATCGCGCTTAAAGCAATATAAGCGGCTAATTTATCTTTTAATGTGGCTTGATTATCTAGGGTAGTTTGATCTGCGCGGGTTTGAGGCCAATCAGCAAAATCATTCCAAGCACCAGTGACATCATGCCATGGGTGTTGTTCTAACATTGCACAAGCACTTAATTGTTGGAACCATGTAGTGTGTTTTTGATTGGTCTCTAACTGGCTTAACCAACCCCACCAGCGAAATAAACCAAACAAACTTTCACGGATCACTCGTCTATCTTTAGAGCCATGTTTTTTATGCTCGCGAAAATATTGGCCAATGATTCTATCGGCTGGCATGCCGGTGTTCATCACTTGATTGAAGAGTGATTCAATCGTTGTCGAGTAACTTAAGGCACGTTTTTGTGCTGGCGTGATCGCAGCGATTTCGGACGCAGATGTCTCAATTGATGGTGTTGTGTTAGACATGGCGGAAATATTATGGCTCATGAATTGACCTGGTAATAGGTGCAGCAACTAACAGAGTGCTGCACCGGAAACTATTTTTTGCTAGTTTAACACGGCTTACCTAAATAATGAGCTAAAACTATAACAGCGTAAAAATGAGTTAATATTTTCAACAACACCATGATTAACTTGTCGTTATGGTGCTTAAAGACTAAAAATCTAGCTCTAGGGCAAAGCATAAGTAAGCCATTAATGCGCGAGTATGCTGATATTCTTGCGCACAAAACTCGACAAAATCAGCCTGGCATACTTGCTCAGGACTAATGGATTTTATGGCGATAAAGTCTTTACGCTTTAGCTCGTCAATCATGGGATGATGTTTATCAAATCCGCGTGGCGGTCTGGATAAGCTATCGCCTGTTAATTCAAATCCAGCCTGCCTCAATTGCGCTAATGCTTTTTGGTACGCGTTAGGGTTTTCATCAATACAATGGCGAATTGCATTGAGCGTTTTTGATTCAGGATGCCAAATTCCAGCCGCAATAAAGCATTCATCATTGGCAATATGGACATAAAATCCAGGCGCATGCACATCTTTTGCCTGAAAGTGTCTAAACTGGATACCCACATTGGTCTTATAAGGCGTTTTATTTTTACTAAAGCGACTGTCGCGTTGTGGGCGCATTAGGCTACCCCCGACTTTTTTAGCCACAGCAACAAATCGTGGTGATAAGCCTAAAATGGGTCCTTGCATGGCTTGTATAAATTGTAATGCAGGGCTTCTAACCTGATCTTCATATTGTTGCTGGTTGGCTTTAAACCATTCTCTATCATTATTGGCTGCTAGAGTGTTTAAAAAATCGAAACTAAGTTGACTGAACATGACGATACCTTTTTACAATAGCGATGCAGATTATAATGTTATAATTTTACTAGTATGTTAAACAATGTCTGTAGTAAGTGACATAGCTAGGATTTATTTAAACTATTAAGATTGAATACCTTATGTTGACATCTCTATATTAATGCGGTGTTTTTTGGTATTTTATCTAGAGTAAACATAATATTTTGATGCTTTTTAAATTTCCGTATATCCATTGTAACTTACTGACATAGAAATTTTTTTTCATTATTTTTTAAATGTTAATTTGATATAAATAAAGTGTTGGTGTTAAAATCGCTTCAAAGGCTAGTTTATTGATGTAAACCTTGTGGTTCATCTTTAATCAACAACATATATTGGTTGGCTAGTGCAAGACGTTAAACCGATTTTGCTATCTATTCAAACACTAATTCATTTAAAGATTACACTTTGGAATGAATAATTCCTCTACAAGAAAGGATTGACCATGACTGAACATTCCCTCGGTATTGTGGGTTGGCGTGAGTGGGGCACTTTTCCTGATATTGGCAACGAAAGAGTCAAAATCAAAGTGGATACTGGCGCAAAAACATCTTGTTTGCATGCGTTCAAAATAAAACCGTTTCAAAAAAATAACCAAAAATGGGTTCGAGTCTGGCTGCATCCTGACCAGGATTCTGACCGAGAAGTCGTGTGTGAGTTTCATGTGTTTGATCGCCGAGATGTCAGTGATTCCGGCGGCCATGTAACCAAACGTTACGTGATAAAAACCCCCATTCTTATCGGTACACAACTTTTTGACATCGAACTGACATTGACCAATAGAGATCACATGAAATTTAGGATGTTATTAGGTCGTCGCGCGTTAGAAGGGCGATTTTTGGTTAATTCAGCAGAATCATTTTTAGCAGGAGAATAACAAATGCATATTGCAATAATGTCGAGAAATAAGAATTTATACTCGACCAGTCGCTTAAGAGAAGCTGCTGAAGCTCGCGGTCATACCATCAAAATTGTCGATCCATTAAAGTGTTACATGAACATCAACATGAATGCACCTAGTATTCATGTCCGCGGTGAAGAGCTGCCAAAATTCGATGCCGTTATTCCGCGAATTGGTGCGTCAGTGACCTTTTATGGCACAGCGGTATTACGCCAGTTCGAAATGATGGGCACTCACCCATTAAACGAGTCTGTCGCCATTACACGTTCTCGGGACAAATTACGTTCATTGCAACTGTTATCTCGCAAGAATATTGGTTTGCCGGTGACCGGTTTTGCCAGTAAGCCTGCTGATATTCCCGATTTGTTGGACATGGTCGGTGGTGCTCCTTGTGTGATTAAGTTACTTGAAGGCACTCAAGGTATTGGTGTGGTATTAGCTGAAACCCGTAAAGCTGCTGAATCGGTTATTGAAGCCTTCATGGGGTTAAAAGCCAACATCATGGTGCAAGAGTATATTGCCGAAGCTGGTGGCGCTGATATTCGTTGTTTCGTGATTGGTGACAAAGTGATTGCGGCGATGAAACGCCAAGCATTACCAGGTGAGTTTCGTTCTAATTTACACCGCGGTGGTTCTGCTAGCATTGTTAAGCTCACTCCAGAAGAACGTTCAACGGCATTACGTGCTGCTAAAACGATGGGGCTAAACGTTGCGGGCGTAGATATTTTACGTTCTAAGCACGGTCCATTAGTGATGGAAGTTAACTCATCTCCGGGCCTTGAAGGCATCGAAAAAGCCACTGGTATTGATGTTGCGGAAAAGATCATTCAGTTTATTGAAAAAAATGTTAAATCTACTAGCTCGAAAACGAAAGGAGTTGGTTAATGGCAAGAAAGCACGAACCGTTTGTTATCGGTGATGTTAGCGTACCGGCAGGCACGCAGCAAAGTGTTAAATTGCCCGCAGCAAAACTGTATAACGATACACCGATGGATCTGCACGTTGAAGTGTTTCATGGCACTAAAGCGGGACCTGTTTTATTGGTTTGTGCAGCGATCCACGGTGATGAGTTAAATGGCATTGAAATATGTCGACGCTTGCTCGGTCGTGTGAATGCTAAAACCTTAACCGGGACCTTACTCATTGTCCCTATCGTTAACGTATTTGGTTTTATTCAACAATCTCGCTATTTACCCGATCGTCGTGACTTAAATCGTTGTTTTCCGGGCTCAGCTAAAGGTGCGCTTGCCAGCCGTTTAGCGCATTTATTTAGCAGTATTTTAGTTAAACGTGCAACCCATATTATTGATTTACATACTGGCGCAATTCATCGCGATAACTTACCGCAGATCCGCTGTGATACCGACGATACAATGATGCTCGATATGGCTAATGCTTTTGGAGCACCAGTCATAATGTCTTCTAAAGCACGTGAAGGTTCAATGCGCGGTTATGCTAACAGCCTTAATATTCCTTGTATTTTATATGAGGCTGGTGAAGCACTGCGCTTTAGCGATATGTCGATTAAGTCTGGTGTAAATGGCGTTATCAATGTGATGCGTTGTTTAGGTATGACCAAAGGTAAAATTAACACTAAAACCACCAGTGTTAATGCAAGTCGCAGTTACTGGGTACGCAGTGAATCTGATGGGCTGGTGAATATTAAATTTAAACTGGGTGAGCGAGTATCTAAAGGCCAAGTGTTAGCCAATATTGTTAACCCTCTGGGCGGCGAGCCGATACCATTAAAGGCCCCAACAGATGGGATTATTATTGGCAACAGCAATATTCCGGTCACCAATGAAGGTGAGGGCTTGTTTCACATTGCACAATTTAGTGGTGATGAAATAGAAGTTATTAACGATAATCTTGATGATTTTATGCAAGAGTACGCTGAATAACGTTCTTGAATAGAAACCCTTTGAGAGTTTAATTGGATTGTTAGTCAAGCTGTATAAAGCGATTATTAGCACTATGTTATTAGATAACTTAACCCTTGGTGATGACGAAGCTCGGGTTAAGTTTATAGATAGAGATGTGTTTTAAACTCGCAACAGGATGATTAACCTAATGTTGGATTTACTGTTTTAGGCTAAGTATCCTGAATTCAGCTCATTTTCAACTCGCTTCACGATAAGCCAATCAAGGTTAAGTTTAAAACGACGAGAGTAATGCTTGGTAATAAATCGACCAAAATTATTTTACAGATAGTTAATTAATTAATTGACAATTTTCAGATACATACCAAACTTATAATGACTTATCAAAATAAGTTTATATCTCGTTAAGTACAGTGATGTTATCAATCAACAAGCTCATTAAACGAAATTGTTATCTTTGCACCTTGGTGTCAAAGATAATCTTAATGGATGCTTATTTTCCATACATTTAAAAGGATTTAGTGTTCATGCGCAATAATCAACCCGTTACCCTAAAGCAATATTACTTCGACGATGAAGTTCGTTTAATTTCAGGAACTGATCTACGCGGCCACATCACTTATTGTAATGATGCTTTTGTTGAGGTCAGCGGCTTTGAAAAAAGCGAGTTAATCGGAAAACCCCATAATCTCGTTCGCCATCCCGATATGCCAAGTGAAGTGTTCAAAGAGATGTGGGCCTGTATTTCAGCTGGTAAAGTATGGATGGGGTTGGTTAAGAATCGTCGAAAAAATGGCGATTACTATTGGGTTAGCGCATTTGTCACCCCAGTGTTTGAAAATAATAAAGTAGCAGGATATGAGTCCGTCAGGATAACGGCATTACCTGCAGAAATTGCTCGAGCAGAGGCTGCTTATGCCAGGATCAAGGCCAATAAATCCCCAAGGCCACTGCACGCTAAAATAAAACATCAAGTACTTAAGTTGTTACCCGTTTGGTTACCTATGTTTGTTTTGTCAATGGTACTCTTTGAGTTCTGGGGGCTGTTCCCTGGCTTGATATGTTTAATCACACTCACTCTATCAGCTGCATGGTTAGGCTATAAACAACAGCAAGACTGGTTAGAAGTCGTCACACTCAATCCTAATTCGTTTACCGATCGCACTGTCGCAGAAACCTACTTTGCTGATTTTGGCGCCAAAGCACAGGCTAAATTAGCTCTTGGTTGTGAAATTGCTCGATGTCGTACCGCTATGACAAGGATCGAGGATGCAGCAGGATCTTTAGATGGTATTGTTGAGCATACCCAAGTTGAAGCAGAGTCAACCGCTAAAGCTGTCGGTCTTCAAAGCGCATCAATACAACAAATTGCTTCAGCCATTACAGAGATGTCTACAGCGATACAAGAGGTCTCTGCTAATGTCGAGCGTAATGCTGATAGTGCTAAAGATGCATTAGACAATGTGAGTGCAGGGGCTCTACTTGCAAATCAAGCCAAACAGTCTATTGATGAATTAAATCTCTCGGTTGCTGATATTGCGACTACCGTTCGCGAGTTATCGGAATCCACCAATGAGATTGGTCAAGCCGCCAGTATTATCTCCAGTATTGCCGATCAAACTAATCTACTAGCGTTAAATGCGGCCATTGAGGCAGCAAGGGCAGGTGAGCAAGGAAGAGGATTTAGTGTTGTTGCTGATGAGGTCCGCTCTCTGGCATTTAAAACTCGCGAATCAACCGATAAAATTCACAGTATTGTCAGTGTATTAACCAAACGTGCCAGTAACGCTGTCCAAGTGTCACTTAGGGGCGAGCAAGCGGCAAGTAAAGGTGTTCAAATTGTCGATGAAACTCGTAATGCATTAGCGTCGATTAATCAATCAGTCGAGCAAATTACCCAACTTACCCTAGATATGTCAGCCGCTGTAGAAGAGCAAGGCGCTGTCGCTGAACACATTAACCAACAAATTATTGATATTGCTGATTCAGCAGAGATAACTAAAATATCATCAGAAAAATCCTTACATAATAGTAGTGAGTTAGGTGAATCCGTAATGATGGTTAGATCAATTATCAGACGTTTTGCCGTTGGTGCCATAGGCAAGAAATAAATTAAACAGCAGATGTCAAAAAGGCCAGAAACTTGAATGTTTCTGGCCTTTTTATTCGCTTAATCATGATGGTATAAAACGTTCCATTGTACTGGAGCATGAAGTCAGTGGATCAGCTCATGGATCTAGCTGATAGTTTATTGAGTTATTGATACCGCCCCTCTGGCTTTTCCTCAGGTTTTTATTCGCTTCATTATAGTATAAAACGTTCCACTGCACTGATACATGAAGTCAGTGGATCAGCTCATGGATCTAGCTGATAGTTTATTGAGTTATTGATACTGTCCCTCTGGCTTTTCCTCAGGTTTTTATTCGCTTAATGGTTATAGTTTAAAGCGTTCTACTGAGGTCGTCAGTGAATGAGCTAATTGGTTTAGTTGCTGGCTTCTTTCTGTCATTGATGCCGATTCTTGGGCATTTTGTTGCGCTGAGTCTGCAGTCTGAGTCATTGTTTGTTCTATTTGTTGACTGTAATTAACCTGTTCATTGGCCGCGTGAGTAATATTTTGGCTCATGCCACTAATGGTATTTAATGCGGTTTCTATATTTTCAATCGCATCATGTAAAGATTGGCTTTGTTCTACACATTCACTGGCTTGGTTTTGTCCTTGGGTGATCGCCTTAACGGCGTTTGTGGTTTCTTGCTGCAATGCATCTATCATGGTTTGAATTTCGGCTGTTGATAATTGAGTTCTAGAGGCTAATGAACGTACCTCGTCAGCAACGACAGCAAAGCCGCGACCATGCTCACCCGCTCTGGCTGCTTCAATGGCTGCATTCAACGCAAGTAAATTGGTTTGGTCTGCAATAGCACTAATCGTTGTTAAAATCCCGCCAATATTGTTGCTATGCTGACTAAGCGTTGTCATGATCTTAACTGAGTCGTGCAAGCTACTTGATAAGGTCTCAATACGGATACGATTATCATCGGCAATGGTTTTTATTTGTCCTCCTTGGACAGAGGCGGATTTGATATATTGCTCTGATTCAGAAGCTTGTTGATTAACCTGAGTTGAACTGTGATGTATTTGTTCGGCAAGCTGTTTGGCTTGGCTAATATTATCAATCTGTTGTGAGGCTGAATGAGATATTTTTTCGCTTTGTACTTGTGAGCGAATAGCGGATTCATCTAATTGATGGGCATCACTATTAATCGCTTGTAATAACTGGGTCAAATCATCAGATAACTTATTAGTGTTGTCTATCAATTCGCCAAATTCATCATTATTTCGTTTGCTTAATCGTTGCGATAAATCGCCACCCGCAATTCGCGATAATGCGATGTTTATTGCTTGTAGAGGGCCTAACATGGCTTTTGAGGTAAAGTAATAAATAAAAATCGCCATCGATACAAATATCACTGCCATTAAAATGGCTAATGTTTGTGCTGTCGTCACTTCATCAACGGCCACCATCTGCAATAGGTGGAACCGTTCGTTAGCGAGTGTGACTAATTGATCTAACTGCTGATTAGTCGTATCAAAAAAGGTGTTAGCTTGCAGGTGACTTTGCTCTGCCAAGAGTTGCTTATTGATGACATTTTGTTGCGCGATGTACAAGTTACCAGGCTCATCTGTAAATTGTTTAATTGCTTGCAAGTGAGTGTTAAATTCTGCAAATAGCGCCGTAGCACCTAAGGGTTCAGCTTGTTGAGTTAAGTAGCTGCCATTGACGCTAATATTACCTAATAACATGGCAACATCTTGTTTGTGGATGTCCACGGCATCGGTAGAGGTTAATCGACCGAGTTCTGTCATGGTATTACCCAGAGTAAATAGCATGTCATCGATACGTACTCCACCACCAACCACTTCTTCTAATAATGAGGCCTCATTTTCTGGCGCTTCGATAAGCTCTAAATCAATCATGTTATTACTGGCGCTGATGCGCGCATCGTCGAACTGTTGTTTTAAAGTGGTGAAAGTGGCGCGGGTTTGCTCTATTTCGAGTTTTGCGTTGAACATAGTGCGAGATTGCTTAATGTACTGCTCATAAGCATTTTGGGCTTTGGTTAACGCCTGTTGCATCGTCGGCTGGTCGGCGACTTTGACTAATAGTGTGCTTAATACGTTATCGAATTCTTGCTGTAATTGATTAAATTGTGTAAAGCTGAGATTAATATTGTCATTACCTGTTTGTGAATAAGCTAGGCTATCTGTTTTTGCCATTTTTAATAAGGTAATTTGCAACCCGTTCGATTGATTTTGTACCGGGACGGCTAAGGTTTCAATATTATTATTTGCTGTTTGAATTTGATTTAGGGAACCATAGAAAAAACTACTTCCAACAAGCAGTAATAAGCCTATTGAGGAAAAACCTAGCGCTATTTTTTGTTTAATAGTGAATTCGAACATGGCCATTTGGTCTCTCTTATTGTTATTTACCTGACGTCATTCATACTATATTTATATGTGCTATTGCTTGTTTATTGTCTGTTCAAGACTGACTCTAGACTAGAACGTTGTAAAAAAAATGTAAATGCACTTATGCAAAAAATAGAAATATATCTTTGTTTTTATAGTAGTATTTCATTGTTTATAAGTAAGCAATACCTAGCTTGTAATCAAGATGTGTATATTCTTGTTAAGTTTATATGGCTACTGTTCAACATCTATATCGTCAGTTAGCAGCAAGATTGATAGGCTATCTTTATGTTCACTAGATACCCAATAGTATTTTGCTTTAAGTCTAAAAAGTGTAGTTGTTTATATCGCTAAATCGATATTTTTTATCATTATTTTGAAACCATTCGAGGTTAATGTGAGTCAACAATCGGTAACGCTAATACAAGCCAGTGGCCAACAGAAAAATATTACGCCGTCGAAAGTGATATGTATTGGGCGAAATTATGCTGAGCATATTGATGAATTAGGCAATGAAGTACCCGATGATATGGTGGTATTTCTTAAGCCTAATTCAGCGATTACTGAGATCTTATTAAGCTATAAGGACGAAGTGTTGCATTATGAAGCGGAGTTATGTTTTATGGTGGCAGATGGTCAGTTTGGTGCAGTTGGCCTTGGGTTAGATATGACTAAACGCGAGCTCCAAGGTAAATTAAAAAAACAAGGCTTACCGTGGGAGAGAGCAAAAGCCTTTGATAGCTCAGCCCTGTTTAGTCAATTTATTCCAATCACTCCGGGCATGGATAATTGGTGTTTTCAGTTAACCATTGATAACGTCGTGACCCAACTTGGGCATCAGCAATTAATGATGTATCAGCCTCGAGCCATTTTTAATGCGCTTAGTGAGTTTATGACTTTAAATGATGGTGATATTGTTATGACGGGAACCCCAAAAGGTGTGGGAGCTGTCACTGCTGATACGCAATTTACGATCAGTTTATGGCCTAATGTGCCATTTAGTCAGTTTGAGACTGCACTCTCGGGTGCTCATTCGCTTGAACAGCTTTGTGGTAAGCCAATGATCCTCAAGCAGTGGCTTGCTCAATAATCTTAGTACTGGACATGGCGATAGTGCTGCATGTAAATAGATAAAGCGCGAAAAAAAATGACCATCTTGTTAAAGGTGGTCATTTTTTATTGGTCATTGCTGGCGAGTACTTACGCATTTATCTTTTCAATGAGTACTGCTTTTCTGCGTACTATTTCATTAACGCTACCGCTTCCATGTCTAGCTCGATATCGGTGCAACCTTTAGCACAATAAATCCCAGGGGCTTTAGCTGCAGGTTTGGCCTGTTTAGTGTTAGGCGGCAATTGCAGTGTTAGCGGTTTATTGCAATCACTGCAAGTGGCATTATTACCTTTAAGCATGCGCTTAATCAGATTCTTTTGTTGATTAAATGACGCCAATGTAGGGGCATTAATCGCTGAGAAATCGAGTTTCTGGGTATCGCTCATCTTAGTTCCTATCTTTGTAGCTGATCTCGCGATGAACCGAGATCCACTTGAACAACTATTTTATTTGATCAATTGGGCGCCAACGCTGTAATGCTACTGGAAGGCTAACGCCTTGCGCCGTCAATAAATTCACTCGGGCCAAATAAGCTGCCCCATGCATTAAATGTTTCGCTAAGTCTACTGCATGACGTTGGCTGTAGTCATCTAAATAACTATTTTTAGCCCAAGCGTTAAATGCGCCTAATGCTGGGCCTGCCCAAATTTGATAATCCATTTCACGGCCGACTTCACCAGAGTTTGACCAGCGGCTTGATAAGCCAAGATACCAACGGAAAATCAAGGCCATTTTACGTTTTGGATTGTCTTTAGCACGTTCAATTTGCTTTGGGTCGCGCTCATTAAAATGCGCGACAGTACCAGCCCAAATATCATCTAGGCTTGAGCGGAATACTTGTTTTTCAAGTTTTTCGCGTTCGTCACTTGGAATAGCTTCTATTGAGTCATAACGGCTGTAAATTTCATACAACTTGTTGGCTCGCATCGGGAATAATGTGCCACGCTTGACCACTTGTAATTTGACCCCCATTTCGAACATATCAGCAGCGGGTGCCATAGTCACATCGGCCATTTCGGTCGTTGCCAGTAATTTGCGCGTATGCTCGCTAGCCCCCGCCTCCACGCAGGCTTGGTTAATTGATCCGGTAACAATATAGGCTGCGCCCATATGAAACGTAGCCAGCGCGGCATCGGGTGTACCCACACCGCCACCCGCGCCAACACGGATAGGTGTTTTGTATTTGTATTGCGCTTGCACTTCATCTTTTAACGCCAAAATAGTGGGCAGTAACGTCACTAATGGACGGTTGTCGGTATGACCACCAGAGTCGGCTTCAGCGGTAATATCATCCGCCATTGGTACAAGTTGTGCCAGTTCCATTTGCTCTGCGCTAATGAGGCCATCATCAACAAGTTGTTGCAGCATTTTAACGGGTGCTGGTTGCATAAACTTAATCGCGACTTCGGTGCGGCTAATTTTAGCAATCACTTTATTGTCGATTTGAATATCACCATGAGCATCGCGGCTTAAGCCTGCTGCGCGGTAATAGACTATTTGCGGGGTTAAGCCTAAAAAGGCTGAGGCCTCAACCGTGCGCACTTTATATTTTAAAAATAGCTCAACACTGCCACGCTCAAGCGCTGGCTCACTTGGGCTGTGGATTAAGTTAAACGCATATGGCCCATTGGGCAGCGCGGCTTGGATGCAGTTTATCGCTTGTTCAACTCGGGATGGAATTAACCCAGCTGCGCCAAACGAACATAAAATACCCGCTTGGCCTAAGGCGATAACCAATTCTTCCGAGGAAATGCCATTAGCCATCGCGCCAGCATAATAGGCATATTTTACCCCATGCACGCGGCGAAAATTACTGTCGCCTAAACTTTGGGTACCCAGTGCAGGTCCAAAAGCGCTTACAGGTAAAGTGTTAGGTGCATTAACTGCGTCGGTCACCACTTGAGCTTGTTGCGCCACGCCTAAGCCTTGTTGCGTGTCGTTAACCAAATAACACGCTTGTGATAAATCTTTGAGCTTTTTGTTCATCCCAGTTTGATCAAAGCTAACGTGTTGCTGGCTAACTTGCCATGGCCAAGGAGAAAGCTTTTCGTTGTGCACTTGTGTTGTCATTATTATTATTCCTTTTGGGCCTAAGCTTCTTCAATACAGATTGCGATGTCTTTGACTTCATAAATGCGTAGACCATCTTTACTGAGGTTTGCATCGCCTATTATGATGCGCTTACCGCCTTCATCTTTTACTGCACTGATATGCACATCAAGTGACATTTGTTTGTTAAGCGGATTAATTTGACCGCGATATTTCCACTTAATATCCGACAATATTTGACCAAATTTCGGATTAGTGAAACCTTTACCTAAGTCTGTAGAGATGGCGTAAGTTTGCATCAACTCGATCACGGCTTCAACACCTAATGAACCCGGCATAACCGGATCTTGATGGAAGTGAAATTGGAAGAACCAATCACTTGGGTCAATCGTGCGTGACGCAGCAAGATAGCCCTTAGCGTATTTGCCACCAGTGTTAACAATTTCGGCTTTATCGATAAAGTTAAGCTGGCCGCCCGCAAGGCGATAATGCGGTTGGCTCGCTGGTGCATTAAATACTCGCGACTGTTTATCCAGTAAGTTGACGCTAATGTCTGCCTCGACATTATTATCGATATGCCAAGGCTGGGTGATCCTGCCATTATCAATACCAAGCTGGTTCTTTAGCGCATCACCTTTGAAGTAACCAAATACCGCACTACCAGTGTAAAATGGCTCGTTATCAACACTTAATTCAAAGGTGAAGCTTTGAATAATGTTACTGCCAGCGATGACGGTTGATAATAGCTTTGAGTCATTGACTATGGTTTTACCGCGTAAATCCACATGGCGCAATAATTTACCGCTACCATCTAAATTACGGAAAAACAGCTCTTGCCCGGGGAAGCCAAGAGTGGTGCCCATATAGCCTGAGATAAAACCGTTAGGTTGTAGTGAAATTTCCATTAGCACTGAGTAAGGCATTACCGCTTGATGACTGTTTTTTGCAAAGTACCAAGCATCTGCCGGCACTTCGTACTCTGCGATACACGATGATGGCTTTTTCAGTTCGCCGCGCTTACCGTTAATTTCAACCACGCGCGTGGTTAACTGTAAATCGCCACAGGGTGTACGCGGCGGGATCAATCCGCGGTAAATACTAAAGTCTGGGCCAAAGCACTTTTCGATATCGCCTGTGGCAAATTCGAACATGTGGTATGGCGTAAATGGTACGGTATCAGGCACGCGATTAGCATACTTTGAATCGGCACTTACGATGGGCGCTTCAAGGTGTTTTAGCGGAATAACGCCCTTGTTACTCGGGGCATGTAAATCTGGAACTAGCGCCATTAATGGCGCTTTGCTGGCAATCACTTTACTGCTAGCGTCTGAATCAACGGCAGTGCTAGTGTTTGCTGCGTTTAACGAGATAAGTGGGTAACGCGAACATTCAGCCTCTTCCTTAATCATCACGCCTAAGTTTTGGAAATCGACCACAACTTTGCCATTAAGTAAAATATCAATATTAGCTTTGGCGTAAGGGCGAGGATGAATGCCTATTTCAGTCACTTCCATGCGATAAGTCAGTTCGGCGGTTTGTGGTAACACTTGGCCACGACAGCGGACTTTTTGTGAGGCGTTTTCCAGAGGCTGGAATCGGCCATTCTCGACGAGAGTATGCATGCCAATGTGGATCATATAGAACTGTAATAGTTGACCACAACCTTCTGCCATTAGCGAGCCGGCCATCACTTGATCGCCTTGGAAATGACAAGGGAAATACCAATGATCTGGCGCAATATGCTTATGACCTTCGAGTAAGCCTAAGCCCCAAGCACCACCTTGAGTTTGTAATTGACTAACACGCTCAATCATTAAGAACTTTTCGGAGGCAAAACAAAGCGATTTTTGCATACCATTTTGTAGCTGGTGGGCGACGTGTTCGCCGCCAAAACAGCTGCCAATATCGCCGGTCAGTAAATGATGAATTTGGCCATAATCAAATGCCGTTTGGCTACAGTGTAGTAATGGCGTGAAGGTCGGTTTGTTTGGATTGTTGAGCACTTGTTGACGACGTTTTATTTCATCTTCAGTTTGAATAACCCCTTTACCATCGGCCAGTTCTTGGTCGGTAAAGAAGCCTGCGCAGCCGCCATCCATTTTGAGGATCATCTTGTCGCCTACGAAGCATTCGTAAGAGAAAAAGAATAATAACGTATCGCCATTGCTAGCAAAGTTATTGATTTTTATATCGTAACGCAGCGTGTCACCGCCACGAGGTAAATCTTCTAAGAAAGTCAAAGTACAATCTAATAAACGATAAACCCGTTCGCCTTTGTTTTCAAAATCGATGCCTAAGTAACTGATCAACATTAAATCACATTGACCCGATTCTACTGCTACAGCCCAAGGGATTTGACCATCGACTAAATACGGTGCATCGACTGGGATGTCGTATTCTGTGGTCATTGAACAAGGTTTGTATTGATTCATGGTCGCATCAAGTTTAGTGACGCGCGACACCAACAAGTAATCTGTGGTGGGCAGTCTTACTCGACGAGAATAGCTGTCGATGATGGCATAATCTGGGCCAAATACCTTAGCGATATTGCCTTCGGCATACTCGACTAAATCAGCATAATTCCAAATACACGGTTTATCCGCTGGGATCGGCGCGGTGTAAGCTGGCACACAAGCATGATTAGGTTGAATTAATTCCACAGGTACAGCAGCTGATGCGATAGGATCTACATTTACAGCAGGCTGTGAAGCCTGCGACACATAAGAGATTTGCTGGCTGGTGAAACCGGCTAATTGTGAGCGTAATAAACTGTCGGCGACTTTTAACCCCGCATCTCGGCTGGATAAGTAGGCTAAGTGCGCTTGCTGCGCTAACCATTGATTTTGCTGAAATGCACTTAAATGTGCTGGCGGTATGGTTGGGCTTGTCACACTGGCAACCTTAGGTTGCTCTGCTGTTGAAACGGTGTTTTCTGACATAAGAGACTCGGCGATATGCTCGCTATGATTGACACTAAAGTGGCTGCTGTCACAGGTGGTTTTTGGCTTAGTCATGTCAATGGTTTTAGCTGTTGCTGAAGTGGTATCAGCACAGTGATCTAGATTGCTGTCGGCCATTGTTGTGATATTGGCGCATTGAGCCACAATGCTGTCGAGACCTTCAAGTGAGCTATCAATAATATGTTGATAGATATCTCGGCCACCTAAACTAACTTGCTTAATTAAGCTTAACTTATTGCCTGTGGCTAATTGTTGCGTCAAATTGTTGCTCAGACGAGTACGCAATGCGTGTTGCTGCGGCGCCGAAACAGACAGATTAACCTGTGAGTATTGGGTTTCGCTGCTGGTGAATACACAGGCGTTGATGGCCGATTTATCAATATGGCGGCTTTGTACTAAAGCGTGCAGTAAACTGGCCATGCCAGAAGCGGCAAAGGTGTGACCGAGAATATCTTGTGCTTTACTCAATAACGGCGCTGAGTTGACCGATGCAGCATCAGTTAATCCTTGGACAAACTGTTGGCCTTGAGTTGTTAATATGCATTCAGGCGATTGGTTTAATTCGATAAGATCTGCTGCAATGTTGGCCGGGCGTTGTGATAAGGAGTCAAAATCAATACTGTTTATGCTGGCATAGCTGTCAAGCTCTGGATGCGCAGCATTAGTTTGTTGCAACACTATTGCGCCAGCGCCTTCACCTACTTTCCAGTCGGTTGAGCTTAATCCTTTAGCATTAAGCTTGGCAGTATTGAATAACATATTTTCAATGCTGCCACAGAGATCTACCGCGGCGATGATGATGGCATCCAAAGGCTCTTGTAACGAACCAAGAGCAAATAAGTTTTGCGCCACATCGATACAACGATTAGCTGACTGTGCACCAGCTGAAATGGTAAATGCCGGGCCATTGAAATCCCATAATGAGGAGATCCGTGACGCCATAATGTTACCAATAAAGCTGGTATATTGATTTAGCTTGGCGGCATCTAAAACACTGTCCATCGCAATTGCTTCAAGGCCGGCATATTCAGTACTGGATAACTGGATCCCTTGGGCATTAAGGCTTTGCGCTATTTGGCTATGTAAGTTAACTCGACCGCGAAATTGGTGTAATTCAAGTTCGGTTTCCATGGCTACCAACACGGCTACTTTACTGCCAGGCGTTAGCTGTGCATTGGCAATGGCTTCATCTGCTATTTTGATTAATAACAGTTGTTGCGATATGAGGCGATCATCTTCATTAGGCGGCACTTTGAAACGTAAAAAATCAAAATCGAACTGATCAATATACGCCCCTTGTGGCACCTGATGTATGCCATATTGAGCCAATAACTCAGGGTGCTTGTCTAAGCCTTTCCAGCGTTGATTGGGCAATGGGCTAAACAGTGGTTGCTTATTGATGATTTTATCAGCCAATGCATTGATGCTGCTGCACTGACCAAAGTGGGCTGCCATGCCGGTAATGTGCATTGGCGTTTCTGTACTGACTATTTTGCTGCGACTAAGCTGAGAGCGTTTACTGTCAGCATGGTTTATGCCTGCCTGATCTTGATAGGACTCGATCAGTAAATGGGCGTTACAACCGCCAAAACCAAATACCGAAACACCTGCATGGCGGGCTTTATTACCGACTTTATCGGGCCAAGGCAAGACCACATTGGGTAAGGTCGCTTGACCAAATAATCCATTAGGTGATGAGATTGGGGCACTGATATTAATACTCGGTGGCAACACGCCTTGGCGCATGGCAAAAATCATTTTCATGATCCCAGGCATGCCTGCCGCGGTGAGTAAATGGCCTAGATTAGATTTGGCTGAACCAATCAGTGGCGTCGCGCTGCCTTGAAGTTTATCTTCAAAAAAGCGTTCCATTGAGGTTAATTCTACTTTATCGCCTAATGGCGTTCCCGTGGCATGGCATTCAATCACTTCAATACTGGCAGGGGTAATACTTGGGTCTATTGCTGCCGCATCGCGATAAGCGCGCTCGAATGCTAGTACTTGGCCCTTGCTATTCGGGCTTAACACAAATTGACCTTTACCGTCGTTTGATAAACCGATACCACTGACTAAAGCATAGATATGGTCGCCATCACGTTCAGCGTCTTCAAGGCGTTTAAGCACTAATACCCCCGCACCTTCGCCGGCGAATAAGCCTTTACTGTTACGATCAAAGGGCGCTGAAATTCCATGGTCTGGATAAGCATGAAATATTGAAAACCCCATATTGATGAAGAATGGATCTGCGCCAGACACAGCGCCAGCTAACATCATATCTGCCTTACCAGTATGCAAGTAATCACAGGCGAGTTTTAAGGCGTAAACAGAGCTAGCACAGGCTGCATCTAAACTCAGCTGCGTACCGCCCAAACCTAAAGCATCGGCAACAATTTTCGAGGCATTATGGGCAATGGCACCATTACCTAAGTTAACCGTTTGAGCAGTGGCAGCGTGATTAGCTTGTGGCTGATCACAACTCTTGTTAAGGCTATTATTGAAACAGTGTAGGCTAAAGTTTGGCTGTTGCAGCTTGGTCTGTAAGGCTTTTTCGACCGCGCTGTGATACAGAGGTACAAACAGTTCATTAGATTTAGCCGTAGGGAATGATAAGGTTCCCATCACAATACCGGTGCGTTTAAGCAAGCTATCGTCAAGGCTAATACCGGCATCTGTTAACGCATTACGTGCAGTGTCGGTTGCCCACAAGAAGCTATCGTCTAAGCCATTAAATGCGCTGGGCTCAATGCGATAACCTTGAGGATTAAATTGAAAGTCTTGAATGTAGCCGCCTTTATCGCAATAAAAACGGTCCGATTCGCCTTGTACACCCAAGTAGTCACTCGGTGAAGCATTGAGTTTGCTGGCACTGATTTGGCTGCGCGAATCTTTTTTGTCTAATAAGTTTTGCCAAAATTTAGCGGGAGTATCCGCGTCTGGATACTGATTGGCTAAACCGACAATGGCTATTTTAGGGGTAGCTTGAGAACTCAATGAGGTTCTCCTTCTAATGATGTTTCACTATAACAAATGAGGGATGAGCCGTCGGCTAATGCCGCCTGCTGGGATAATGTATTAATGCTAGCGTCAAGGCTGCGAATAAAAGGGCTTAATGACATGGGCACTCGATGAGCAATTAGTTGCCCTAGGCATTTAAGTAAACTGGTGACGTCATCGCCACCTTTAGCATTGACGGCCATTGCCATCGCTGAGACGCTATTGCTACTCTGCGCATTGATTTTGTCAATTAGGGTGGTAGTTTGCCGATCGGCACCTACTTCAACAAATAGTCGACAGCCTTGCTCTCGCGCATTAAGAATTAACTGAGTAAAATTGAGCTGATGACAAAAAGTATCGGCAATCGATTTTGCAATGGCTTGTGAGGTTAATACAACAGGCTGAGTCTCTGCTGCGGAGATAAACTGCAATTGGCTTGGTAAGTTTTCTACTAATGGTTGTTGATAAAATTGCCTTACTGATTCGCTGATGTTCAATGCCGCAGGCGTGTGCATTGCGGTGACGCGATTAGCGGCAATGCCGCGTTTACCAGCTTGCTTTAGTAAGGCTTTACAACTGTTTTCACAGCCGGCAACAACACAGGTATCACCCTGAATAATAGCAATATAAGCCCGTGGGTAATTGGCTAAATGGGGCGCGAGTTCGTCAATGCTGGCTCGAGTAACGAAGCTATTCCATACAATGTTTTCGTCATCGGCTAATTGCCATTGTTGGCGAACACAGCGGAGCTCACCAGAAATATCTCGGGTAAAAATACTGCTGTTTTGCGTGGCTGCAATCATGCTGTGTGGTGTTTGCCATACGTTTAAACTCGCCCACATGGCCGCTTCACCCATGGAATAACCCAAAGCAAAACGAGGCTCAATGGCAAATTCTTGCTGCAACAGCTTGGTTAAAATATAACTGGCGCCAACACCGGCAATGGCTAATTGGCTCAGGCTCATCTGTGCGGCACGATTTTTATCTGCCGCATAGATAAAGTCCGTTTGTAACATCGATTGCATGTCACCTTGGTTTTCAAGTTCAGCATACAAATCTGGGAAAACCAGGCCTATTTGACTAAGCATGTTTGGGTACACAGTGCCAACGCCAGGATAAACAAAGCTCAAGCCATTATGACCCAGCGGCGCTGAATATAAGCAACTGCCCGCAGGCGTTTTATATTCTATCGGCGTATGACTATTCGCATCATGCTGCTGATGAGTGGCGATTATGGTCATCATCGCGCTGACTTCTTGTACTAATGCGCGGCGATCGGCTGCCATTAAGACTAGGGCTAGCGGTGCATCTGTTTGATAATCTAATAAACTGGTTTTGATAAGCTCGAGTAAGCTTATGTCGTCAATGGCTGAGTGTAACTGCGAAGAAAGGCCCATCAGCTTAGTGTGCAATTGCGCCAATGAAGCGGCGCTAAGCGGCAGCCATAAACGTTGAGCACTGATTAACGGCTTGGCGGCGATAAGTGCACGACCTTGGGTAAGGATGATTGCCTGAACACCTGATGCGGTTGGATAACATAAAGCTGCGACTCGGCTTTGGTGAAATGCGCTAAACCAATATTGACCGTTAGCCTTGTCTTGGGCTGGTATACAGCGACTCGCGATAGACTCGACTAGGTTGACCATTGCCGTCAGTGCTGTTTGTGCCGTCTCATTCGTATGGGGCGCACTTGCATGAGGAGCTGACTCAGATCTAGAATCATTAGCTGGATCCGTCACTGCATCATTAGTGGCATTGCCATCAGAACTTGCACTAAAATTATAACAGCCATCTAGCGCGACTATCTGTGGCTGAGCATGCAGACGTTTTGCATGCTTAAGGGCAAGTGTTACCGCTTCAGTTTGGTTGTTACTCAGTGCAATACCATTGATATAAGCATGCGCATGAATACCGTTTTTAGCCGCAATTAACCCAGACATTATCCACAATCGATCGCCAATGTTGACCATATCATTGCTGGTGGACGATAGGTGTTCGCAAGCGTGCAATAACGCCAACGCAAAGCCGTCGACACTATGAGTGTCGACAGTGATCAGGTGTTCATTAATCGAGGCAATATTAGGCTTGCAAAGCAACAAAGCTAAACGCATAGGCTTAGTTTGTTGCTTTGCAATACGCTCACTCATCGTGTTTAGCACCATGTTGCTTAATACCGTCACACTGTTTCCTTGCTGTGGTGAGACACACCAGTAGCCGCTTGATGTGGAATAAAGGCCCCATTCAAACTTTTACTGATAGTCACTTTAGCGTTGAGCATTTGGCAACTCAAGCGACCATCTTGATGGTATAAACTCACGTTAGCGATTAACATTCTGCCGCTGTGTTTAACAACATCCAGTTGAATATAGCCTTTATCACCACTGGCAAATGGCCAAGCGGTAATACATTCAGCCGTTGATGACGGTAAGCTTGCTGCACCGTATTTAAGTCTGGCCCATACCAGCATGGCTTGTAGCAGCAAATCTTCCGCGAAAACTTGGCTGCCACCTAATGCCGATGACGGGATAAAACGTTCACAGTCAGCGGTATTAATCTGCGGTAATTGCACTTGGCACAAGAGCTGAGCATCATCAAATGCCAACACTTGCTTAATGCCTTGCAAACGTGGGCCATGAAACAAGGTTCCGTTTTGATACAGTTCAACCCCTGAGCTCAACGGTGCTATATGCGACCACTTTGTCAGGCTCGCTGTATCAATCACGGGCTTGGCAATATCATCAGTCAAGACGGCGCTATTGATCACTAATGTTGCTTGATATTGCGGTTTCATCGCTGCACTTGGCTCATTTAACAAACGAGATGAGATCAGCGCGTTGATCCCAGCGTCAGTTTGCGTTAGTTCCAGTTGCAACAAATGTGGCTCATTGGTGTCAAAAATAACCCCTTTAAGCAATTTATATTCAGCAATACTGACAGGCACATGACATAAGGTTTCTGCCGCATCACGCATCCATTGCATGGCACATACTGTCGGCAATACCGGATTACCAGCAATACAATGATCGCTAACAAAAGGCATTTCAGCCGGGGTTAAGACTCGAGTCACCGTCATACTGATAAGATCAGAGGACTGTGTCTTGGCTGCAAACGTCAGCGAACCCTTGGCGATAAGCAAAGCGTCCGCATTAAGCTTTTTTACAGCATTATCCTGATCTGATGAACCTTGCATATCTGAGCCAATAAGCAATTGTGCGCCTTGCTGACTTAATAAACTGTGGGCAAATAACTCGGCACCTGCTTGTAATGGAATCACGTAAACACCGCGATCAACAAACATTTTCTTTAATGCCGAACTGACCATTCCGCCATCCCAAGGGCCCCAGTTAAAACTCATTACTTTAGCATGCGCTAAGGTGTGTGCCAGTTTAAGGGCGGTTTTATTGAGGATTTCATTCGACATAGCATAATCGCTTTGTCCGGTATTTCCGTAGAAACCGGCAGCCGATGAAAACAAGGCAATCAGCTTGATCTGTTGTGGGTCGAGTGCATTAATTATGCTTGCAAGCCCGGTCACTTTAGTGTGATAAACGCGGTTAAGTTCATCCAAGGTTTTGTCTTGAATATGCTTGTCGGCTAACACCCCTGCGCCGTGAATAACGCCATTAATGGTTAACGGGTCGCCCTTAGCATTCGTCAGGCTGTTAAGGCAGGCGGCTACCGCTGTGGCGTCGCTGACATCCATTGAGACATATTGCGCGCTGGCGCCGACCTTACTGAAAGCGGCTAATGCAGCATCGATTTCTAGGCTGCTGCTAATTGGCCACACTAATGCATCAATTTGTTTTGGCGTGGGTTTATTGCCTTGCGATTGAATATAAGCAATGGCCGCGGCTTTTAACTCAGAGGCTTGCTTGCCTTGTGCCCAAGCCGGTAAGTCGCTGCCAAAATGTTGGCTACGACCTGCTAACACAAAATGTGATTGGCATTGTTTGGCTAAGGTGAGGGCGCATTCAAACGTTACCCCTTTTGCGCCGCCGGTGACCAAAATAGTGTCATTACCATCAAGCGTTGCTGGCGCAAACTGCTCACTGGCATTGGCGGCGACTAAGGTTACTCTACCTTGCTGACTAATCCCCACTTCATTAATGCGATCTACGCTTGCATTGGCACCATCGATATCAAACAACTCAGCAACGATGGCGTCGGCAAAGCTTGTAGCATCAATATTATTGCTAATGTCTAAGGCGCGGCAAAATACTTGTGGCCACTCATGGCTTAAGGTTTTGCTCAGCCCAGACAAGGCCGCTTGATTCAGTTCCGCTGTGGCTAATTGGTCATTATCTAAGTAGCCAAATCCACCGTCTAAACGACTCACGGTAAAGTAGCACAGACGCGAAGACGTTGGTTTAGCAAATTCTGGGTGAAGATGCTTAGCCCATAAGAACGCGTTGTCGACAGCGGCTTTTGCAGCAAGAGTACACGACATTAATGGGTGATTATTTACTAGCGTTTGCGGCTGTAAATGAACAAAACCTGCAATGGCATGTTCAGCGCCCAAGTCGGCTTTAATATCGGCAATCACCTGAGCAATGTTCGCATCATCAATGCTGCTCAAGGTGTAGCTTTTAATATCACTGCTTAATGGTGAATGCGCTACGCTGATGGTTTGTGGGTTACGAATAACGGCGACGGTTAATCCCTTTGCAGTGAGTTTTTCAGCGAGTAAACCGGCGTTATGGCCATCATCTGTGATGACAATACAGTTTTTCGCTGAATAACAATCTACGAGTTTATCCGCCGCGGGTAACTTTTTTAGCGCTACCTCGCTGTGTGGCGGTAATGCTGCGGTGTTAACCTCAACCTTATTTGCCGTTGATGCTGGGGCGACAGCCGCAATCGCGGTTGAGGTCGCTGCAGGCAATTTGGTTTGCATGTAGCTGACGATTTCACCTAAGGTGCGACATTCGGCTAAATCTTCTGGGTTAAGCTCAGGTAAGCCAGGCAACTCATCTTGTACTGTGCCTAAAATCTCGACCCGTTTGATTGAGTCGATACCTAAATCCGCTTCCATGTCCATGCTCAGTTCAAGCATTTCAGCTGGGTAACCGGTTTTGTCGGCGACAACTGACATCATGGTGCTTAATACTGTAT